>JARRKE010000079.1 GCA_037388465.1 Gammaproteobacteria bacterium | reverse complement strand
CGCCTACCATATCTTCCACGGCGCGGTGCCGCCCAGCCACAGTTCTTCCAGATGGTTCTTGTCGCGTAGCGTATCCATCGGTTGCCAGAAACCACGATGCTCGAACGCCATGAGTTGGCCGCGCTCGGCAAGCGCCGTCAGCGGTTTCCCTTCCCAACTGGTTTGGTCGTCGTCAATTAGATCGATGCAAGCCGGTGAAAGCACGAAGAACCCGCCGTTGATCAGCCCGCCATCCCCGCGTGGTTTTTCCGAAAAGCCGGTAACACTGGAGCTGTGGAGCTGCAGCGCCCCGTAGCGGCCAGGTGGCTGCACGGCCAGTACCGTCGCCAGTTTGCCGTGGCTGCGGTGGAAGGCGATTTCCGTGGCGATATCGACGTCGGCCAGTCCATCACCGTAGGTAAAACAGAACGCCTCTTCGTCGCGCAGGTAGGGAGCGACACACTTCAGGCGACCGCCGGTAAGGGTCTCCTCACCGGTATCCACCAAAGTCACCTTCCAGGGCTCGGCATAGCGTTCGTGGACTTCCATCCGGTTCGCCGCCATGTCGAAGGTGACGTCCGACATGTGCAGGAAGTAGTTGGCGAAATACTCCTTGATCATGTAGCCCTTATAGCCGCAGCAGATCACGAACTCGTTCACGCCGTGGGCTGAGTAGAGCTTCATGATGTGCCACAGGATCGGCTTGCCGCCGATCTCGATCATGGGCTTGGGTCTCAGGTGCGTTTCTTCGGAGATCCGCGTCCCCAAGCCTCCCGCAAGAATCACCGCCTTCAACAATGCGTCCTCATATCAAACCGAACTACAAATGATAAGGGTCCGGACGTCACCAATAGGGCGTATTGAACGACGTCATGACCGCCTGATTACGTGAGTTTGCTAGTAAATTTGGATGGGATCGTCGCTAAACATAATGCCTGCGTTCAATCATTGAACGCAGGCATCCTAGCCGCCTCAGTCTCCATTGGCAAGTAAGCATCCAGGGTGAGTTGCCCACCACGGGATCAAGACCTTACGGTCTCTTGCCAGGCCTGGAACATCAGCACGTCCCAGAGGTAGTAATGCCAGTTGTGACGTCCGGACAAGTGTTCGGACCACTTGCGGCGGATGGGGGCAGGGTCGAAAAAGCCCTCCTCCCGCAGGCGGCGCTCATCCAGCAGGGTCTCGGCCCAGTCGCGCAGGGGGCCGCGCAGCCAGTGGTCGATGGGCACGCCGAAGCCCATCTTGGGGCGATCGATGAGTTCTTGCGGGACGTAGCGGTACAGCACCTGCCGCAGCAGCCACTTACCTTCCCCCTGGCGGATCTTGAGATCCGGCGGCACGCGCCCGGCGAATTCCACCACACGGTGGTCGAGCAGCGGCACGCGCGCCTCCAGGCTCACCCCCATGCTGGCGCGGTCCACCTTGGTGAGGATGTCGTCCGGCAGGTAGCTCACCAGATCCGTGTACATCATGCGCCCCGCATATTCGGCCAGGTCGGCCCGGCGGGCGGAGTCGGTCAGGGCCGTCAGCGGCTCCCGCGCCCCGAGAACGATATCCGCGGGACTGGTCCAGTGCGAGACGAGCTGCCGATACAGGGCGTCCGGCGAGGGCATGGACAGCACCTCCGCCAGGCGCTGCACTTTGTCGCCAGGCATGCGTGTTCTGAGACGACGCGGCAGCATCGGCATCGCCAGCCCCAGCGCCCTGTCCCAGAAGGCCGGCGGCCCCATGCGCAGCGTGCCGGCCATCGCCATACGCAGCGGCGCGGGCATCCAGCCCAGCTGGCTCCACAGGCGCTGCGCCCAGAAGTAGCGGTTGTAACCGCCAAACAACTCGTCACCGCCGTCCCCGGACAGGCTCACGGTCACGTGGTCGCGGGCCAGCCGGGATACCAGGAAGGTGGGGATCTGGGAGGAGTCCGCGAAGGGTTCGTCGTACAGCCGCGGCAGGTCGGGGATGACGTCCAACGCCTCCTGCGGCGTCACGTAAAGCTCGGTGTGGTCGGTGCCCAGATACCCGGCCACGGCCTTGGCGTGATACGCCTCGTCGTATTCGCCCTCGTGAAAGCCGATGGAGAAGGTCTTTACCGGCCGGTCGGACTGGGCCTGCATAAGGGCGACGACCGTGGAAGAGTCGATGCCGCCGGACAAAAAGGCGCCGAGGGGCACGTCAGCCACCATACGCATGCCTATGGCGTCGCGCAGCAGCTCATCCAGCTGCTGGACGGCCTCGGCCTCACTGCCATCGAAGCGGTCCGCGGCGCCCTGCTCCATCACTTGGCGTGTGGACCAGTAGGTCGTGGTATGGCCGGCCAGGTCCTCCAGCGAACGGGGGGCGGACGCCGCGTCCGCATCGAGCTGCAGAATGGTGCCGGGCATCAGCTTGTGAATGCCCTCGTAGATCGAATACGGCGCCGGGATGTAGTTATGGCGCAACAGCAGGGTCAGGGCATTGCGGTCAACCGGGTTCTGGAACCCAGGATATGCCCGCAGCGCCTTGAGTTCGGAGCCAAACACGAGTGCGCCGGCCGCCCAGCCAAAAAACAGCGGCTTGATGCCCAGCCGGTCTCGCACCAGGCTCAGGCAGCGCTTCTCGCGGTCCCAAAGAGCGAAGGCGAACATGCCGATGAAACGCTTGACGGCCGGCTCCAGGCCCCAGGTCTCGATGGCGGCCAGCATGACCTCGGTGTCTGAATGCCCGCGAAAACGGCAACCCGTCGGTTCCAGCTCACGGCGCAGCTCGGCGAAGTTGTATACCTCGCCGTTGAATACGATCACATAGCGGCCTGAGGCCGATACCATCGGCTGATGGCCTTCGGGGGAAAGATCAAGAATGGAAAGCCGGCGGTGTCCGAGCGCGACGCCGGCATCGAGGTCCTGCCAGCTACCGGTGTCGTCAGGGCCGCGATGGGCAATAGCGCCCGTCATCGCAGACAGAACATCCACCCCGGGCATGCCTCGCTTACACCAGAAACCCGCGATCCCACACATGATTAGAGTTCTAAGATTCCAAGATGATGATCGGCATAAATGAGATGTAAGCGAGGCGCCTCTAAATGCTCATCACCGAGTCAATCAACCATTATCGTCGTGACGATAGACGTACTCATCACAACCGGAGCCGAAAATCCCATGCCTGCGCCCCAGAATATTCCCGGGCCGAACGAAGGATCTGACGCGGGAGAATCCAAGCTTATGCATGAACGAATCGACCTCCCTGGGCGAGATCGACTCGTAAGGCCAACCACCCATCCAGTCGTGTACGTCGTGATAATAATCCATACCCCGCTTGCCGCGGTATTCGCGCACGAACCGTTTGAAATCACGTCCCATGAGCAGCAATCCCAGCCTCACGAAGAATGTGTAAACGGATCTTGCTCTGGACTGCGCCTTAGACGAAGCCCGCGCATACCAGCGTTTCTCAATTTTCCACGACCCGCACATCCAGGTTTTTCTATACAGTGCGAAAATGAAGATGCCGGAATCCGCCACCAGGGATGCCGCCAGCCGCATGGCACGGTCCATGTCGCCGGTGTGGTGCAACACGCCCCAGGAATAAACAACATCGAAGGTTCCCTGGGATGCCGGATCGAGCTCAAAGACACTATGCTGCTCCACCGTGTAGTTACCGCTTGGGAAGCGGTGCTCAAGCACTGCACGGGTTGTCGCTACTGAAGCGGGATCTATATCCACGGCGACCACCTCCGCCGCCCCCAGCTTCAAAGCCGCAAGGCTGTGCAGGCCCGATCCGCAACCGATATCGAGAAACCGCTTTCCATCCAGGCGCTCGCCACCCAATAAACGCGACAGCCCGGCGACAGCCTCATTGATCTCAGTCTCGCCGATTTTTTCCGAGTATGCGGCCCAGTTCTCACCAAATGCGAAATGCGATTCCTGCTTGGTTAAGTCTTCGCTCATTTCAATCCAGGGACAGAGTAATCCGGCTCAACGTTTCCGGCTTACAACAAAAAATATGCAGGGGAAGGATATGGGGGAACCGAATCGGCCCAGAACATATTTAATGATGTTCTTCACAAAGCTCTTTACCCCCCGGCGGCGCCATTCAGGAAACGCCCTCACTTCCATACGCTCGAATCCAAACCCATGGCTTGACAGCAACTCCTTGAGACTATCCACGGAAAAGCTGTGCACATGGCCCCAACGATGGAACTTCAAACCGCATTGCGGGCATATGACTTCACTCGCTTTCAAGTCCTCATTCGCAGGCACCGTACCAATAAACCGCCCGCCGGGCTTGAGAACCCGCCCGACCTCACGCAGCGTGCTTTCCAGAACCTCATCGGAAAGATGTTCCAGAACCTCGGACATGACCACAACATCGAACGTGGCATCGGGAAACGGAATGGCCTGGGAAAAACCGACCTTTGCCCGCTCACCGATTCCAAATTCATTTCTTATGCGATTGATTGATTCTTCACTGGGATCGAGACAGTGGATATTCACATCCTTATCAACAAGAATGCTTTCCAATCCTCCACGCCCGACCCCGATATTCAAGACGTCAGAACTTTTGGATATTTGTTTTGAAATGAATGCGTATCGCGGACGGGCATTAACGAACGCATCATCAGTATCGTCATTATTCTGATAATATTCCCAGATCTTATTTTGCTCCATGCCACCATACCCGCGCTGTCAAATCGGCTGCATCGATAACACCGGAGAAGCCAGCGGCGGCCCTCATCCCGCGTGCCCACCGAGGCATGTCTTCCAGAATATTATGGACTGTTTTTCTCATGTGACCTTTTTTACGACATAGGCGACAGTCGAATAACCCAGCATTCTGCCCAATAACATCCTGACTCTTATGCTCAGCCTGTTCTCGAAGATTCTGTTCCCCGTATAAAAAATTTTCGGACTGAACGTACAGACGACCTCCAACCCAGCCCGCTCAAATCTCCCGATCCACCAGGCCCTTCTGTATAACAGGATTTCGGATAGCGCATTACCTCTTTCCCCATGCCGTATCGGCATCAGGACCTTCCCGGCAAGGCCGAAAGCCGTTTCACCATTGTTTATTGCATCACGAACCGAATGAGCGTGTTCACCTTGATCGCGCCTGCCTGCCAGTTTCAGCATGAACTTAAGCGGCAACAAATAATGCGACAGGTTCGTCCAGAATCTCCAACTTGAAGACGGCATGATATGCAAAGCCAGCCCATCCGTCTTAAGCACACGTTTTGTTTCGATAAGAAACTCATCAAGATCCTTAATATGCTCCAGCACGTTGGACGAGAAAATCACGTCAAAACTACCATCGGGGAAAGGGATATGGGCACCGTCGTAATCCCTGACCGGCCAGAAACGCTCCGCGGCATAGCGGCTTTCCTTTACGTCAATGGCTTCCACATCGTACCCGGCCTCGGACAGCAACCGCGCCTGCCACCCGGAGCCGGCCCCTATTTCCAACAACCTGCCTTCAGGTGGAAATTGAGACATTACCTCCCGGAGTTCATATTTCCTTATATCTTCCAGATACCCCATAGCACGGCTCTGTTCATGAATTGGCGGGTTTTGCGATCTGCGCGCCAGCCTGTGTCCTGTAAGTCCTGGCAACCTGCATCTTCAAATAGGTAACCAGCGGCACCATCACCATCAACAGGGTAAGAATATAGGCCGACAGGGCACCAGGCGAGCCATAGCGGGCGCCAAGCCACCATACCAGAGCGCCGTTAACCAGGCTCGGCACCACCCCCATAAAACCTAGCGCTTCGATCTTGTGAGACCGCCAATACAAGGCGGCACACTGCACCCAGATGGCTCCGATGCCGATAGGTATCAAAAGCAGCTCGACATCAACATCGAGCAGACGGTCGATAAAGGAAAAGTTGAAATACCCCAAAACGGACTGGGTGCCCAAAAAGCCGGCAATAACCACCAAATAGGCAATGAACGATATAACGGTCATACGCCTCCAGACCGTATCCAGTTCATCGAACCTGCGGTCAGCAACCAATGTCCCGAATCTCGGTACTCTGGTCTGAACCCATACCAGCGATATGGATTGTATGACGTTGAATATCTGCCAGGTCATACCAAACCTGCCTGCCTCGACGGCACCGTGGTAGTGGAATATGACCGGGGTGTAGACTGAATACATGAAATAGTTGACGGCGCCCTGGAGAGCAAGCCGCCATTGCATCGGCCACACTTCTTTTTCCCAGTCAATTTCAGGCCCTTTCGGCTTTTTATAAAACGGCCTGAAAAACGCCCTGTTGCGCACCCCAAGAAAATAGAAGGCCACAACAGCCTGTGTCGCCAGCAATCCGGCGACAGACCAGACTCCCGCTCCGGCTATCAACAGACCCCAGAGCGCCGCCTGCGAAACGACCGTCTGCCAGAATTGGAACCGGTGCAATGAAACTATCTGGTTACAGCCTTCATAAATCGCCTGGAAGGGCAAAACCCACAACAACAGCGCCTGGGAAAAGACAGCCGCAACCCACGGAAACACCAGTGGCTCAGACCCATGGTTCTGGGCCATAAACACAGCACCCAGCGGCGCAACCACAAGCACAAACACAACGGCCGCCCCCGCATACCAGGTGGCAAGCTTGCGACCGAAACTGATCAGGCGGGACAGGGCTTCAGCATCGCCAACAATACGCCCCCGCGAATCCAACTCAAGGCGAGACCACTCATGGCTGGTAACGTTCACCACAACCACAAACAAGCCAAGTTCAACAAATGCCTGCAGCGCAACAAGACTCTGGAAGGTGTAGAAATATCCCTGCTCTACCGCACTGAGAAAATGACCGATAAGAAGTATGCTGACCAGGCCGGCGGCCGCCCTGTATCCCCTGGACAACAACGCATAGACGACCGCTGCGTCCAGTCCCATTACGTCAAAAATTCTGGAATATTTCGCCGTCAAAAGGGTTGCCCCATATACCCATGGCGGTAACTGCGGTTGACGAGACCGACCCTCTTAGTCAGCACATATTCCTGTGCGGCCACTTTATATCCCACTGCCAACATTATTGCCGACTCCTAACTATTTTCTCGTACAAGTCGGCGTATCGCTGTGCGATCTCTGATAATGAATATTTCTCTTTCACGTGTCCACGTGTCGCATTGCTGACTTCGAGTCTGCTTGCCGGATCAAGATCCAGATATGCCATTACCGCACGAGCCAACGATTCCGGGTCATTAGGCGGGACTATCCCACCGTATTCTTCCAGCACGCGGGCCGAGTCACCGACGTTGGTGGCTACGCATGGTGTGCCACATGCCATCGCCTCGCCGAGCACATTGGGAAAACCCTCCCCCCAGGCCGACGCTGACACCAGAACATCGAGCCCGGCCATAAATACGGGTGTATCAGCCCGCTCCCCCAGCAAGCTCACTTGTCCGCCAATATTCAGCGACTCGATTATTTCCATGAGTTCTGGATTATGTTCATCCATGCCTCGCCCAATAAGAACAAAGCGGACACCCGGGTGGGTTTTCAAAATCAGGCTAGCAGCGCGCATGAAATTTGCGTGATCCTTCATGGGGTGCCAACGGGCAACCATGCCAACAAGTTGCGCATCGGACTCCAGCCCCAACTCCGTCCTTAATGTAGACCGGGCCTCCGGCGAAGGCTTGAACCGAGACAAATCGAAACCGTTTGGAATGACCAGGCCGTTTCTTGTACTGAATCCATAGGCCTCGTGCTGCACACGCCCAGAGATGGAGTTATAAATAATCGCATCTGCCCATGACGACAAAAAAGCACTTAACCTGATCGCCCAGCGTGCATAGCGTTTTTCCCGGGAAATATCCTCTAAACTTTGCCGGATGTTCCAAACACCGGGCGCGCCCCCGGCATACAAACGGGAAAGCATGGCAACGAAATTTCCATAGTACATCCAACCCTGAAGCAGGTCGGGCGCAAAGTCTCGGACAATACGCGGTAAGCGCTTCAACGCAACCAGGCCTCTTAATCCGGGGCGCATATCAAGCGTGAATACCGGTACGCCGGAGGATGTAATCACATCACCCAGCCTGCCGGGCGGCGACATCGATAGAACAGCGGACGAGATACGCTCGCCGTCAGTTGCCGACAACAACTTGGCCAACATCATCTCTGCGCCGCCGTTATTCAGGCCGGAAATTATGTGCAGCACCCGCACCGGGCGATTCCTGCTATAAGAGGCAGCCACAACCTGGCTCCGTACCGCGTTGCGCCCGTCGGACTATCGACTCGTATAGATCAGGGTACTGATACGACATATTTTGTCAGTTCACTCTGGGGATGAGTTTTCATTGGCATCCCAGGATGACAGTCTCATTCATCTGCCCCCTTGTTCTCTCTCAGGATATCGGCCTCACGACGCAGCTCTTCGATTTCCTGCTCGAGCTGCTCGTATTCCTGCATCTTGCGGCGCAGGAAATTGACGGTCAGCCGTGCCCTGGCTTCGATTCCCTGGGGGGTCAGCAGATAGAGATAGGCGGCCTTGTTCTTGTTGTTACGGAAGTTGCGCGCCTTGATGAGGCCCTTTTCGACCAGGGCGTTCAGGCAGTAATTGACCTTGCCGAGGCTGATACCCAATTCGCGCGCCAACTCACGCTGCGAGGTGCCGGGATCGGCCTCCAGACGTTTGAGAATGCGGTATTGGTGCTCGTCGCTCAGCATGATGCCTGCGTTCAATTGTTGAACGCAGGCATCCTAGCCGGGGGCACGCCCCCTTGGCAAGCGAGGGCTCAGACCTGGTAGAAGTCGCGGTACCAATCGACGAAATTGCCGATGCCGGTCTCCAGCGATGTGGCGGGACGGAAACCGACATCCTCTTCGAGATCGCGGACATCGGCATAGGTGGCGGGCACGTCGCCGGGCTGCATGGGCAGCATGTTTTTTTCGGCCTTCATACCCAGCTTGTCCTCCAGCACCTC
>JARRKE010000078.1 GCA_037388465.1 Gammaproteobacteria bacterium | reverse complement strand
TTCAGCCTGACTGTGCTCATGCTGAGCGGCGGCCTGCTGCTTCTCGTTGCGTTCGGCGCATGGAGCTGGTCCAACGCGCGCGCGAATCTGGTCACCGACCTGCGCGTCAGCAGCGCCCTGGCCGCCAGCGCGGTGCACAGCCGGTTTACGTCCGTTGCGGCCAACCTCCCGGACATCGCCGACAGGCTCAGCCGGCAGCCGGACAAAGCCGCCCGCTATCAGCTAATGCGCCGCTTCGTCAGGTATCACACCGACGTGCGCGCACTCGGCGTTTTCACGCCCAACGGGCGCCTGATCATGCACACCCGGCGCCCGCTGGATACCGCGCTGCCGGACATCGCCCAACTGCCCGAGTATGCGGCGATCGTGCAGCGGGCACTGCGCAGCCACGACATCTCGATCGGCAAGTCCCTGCCCAGCCTCATGGACAAAGGCCGCGTGATCCCGGTCTTTTATGTACAGCGCGACGCGGCAGGCCGGCCGCAGTTCATGGTCATGGCCACGCTGCAGCTCGCCGACATCGTCCACGACTGGCAGAGCATCGCCCTGCCGCGGGATGCGGCGATCGGCCTGCTCCGCACCGACGGCATTCATATCGCACGGGTACCCGCCCCCGACCCGGAGCGGCTCTACAACATGCCAATGACCGGCATCCTGATGAGGATGCTCGGGCAAAAACCGAACCAGCCGTCCGGCCTGTTCGAGGGTTGGGTACAGAGCGACTTCACCTATCGTCTGGGCTGGTATGTACAGATCGCCGGCTTTCCGCTGGTGGTCTATATCAGCGTGCCGGCCTCGGTGATCTGGAAGGAATGGTGGGATACCAGCGGCCCGCTGCTGATGTTGGGCCTGCTGGCCGTCGCCATCATGGGCAGCCTCTCGCGGCTGCTGTACGACCGCGAACTGCATCATCGTCGCGAACTGGCAAGCCGCGCCCGCCATGACCTGCTCAGCGGACTGCCCAATCGCCTGGCCGCCCAGGAATGGATTGCCGGCCAACTGGACACGCCCCATCAGGAATTCTGCCTGCTGCAGATCGATCTGGATCACGTCCACGAACTCAACAGCGGTCTCGGCCACCATGCCGGCGATGAAGTGTTGCGTCGCACCGCGCAGCGGCTTTCCCAGCTGGCCCAGGAACAAAACGCCTTTCTTGCCCATCTGGGGGCGGATGAATTTCTGTTTTCCCTGCCGGCGAGCACCCTGATCTCCGCCCACGGCATTGCACGCCAGGTACAGGAGCAGATCAACGAACCCATTCTCCTGGATCAACGCAGCGTGCGCGTCACGGCCGGCATCGGCATCGCCTGTTATCCCTATGACGGAGAACAGGACATCGAATTGCTGCGCGCCGTGGACAGCGCCCTGCAGCTGGCAAAGTCGGAGGGTCCGGGCAGCGTTAGTTTTTACGACCCCGTCATTCCGCGCGAAAGCGGGGCGCGCATCAGCTTCCGCGAAGCGATCGAGCGCGCCCTGGCAGAAAACGAATTCGAGCTGCACTTCCAGCCGGTCGTCAACCTCGCCAGCGGCCTGCCCCTTTACGTCGAGGCCCTGATCCGCTGGCGCGACCCCGAACGCGGCCTGGTACAACCGATGGAATTCATTCCGCTGGCCGAGGCCACGGGACGCATACGCGCCATCAGCAACTGGGTACTGCACCGCGCCTGCGCCACCTATGCCCAGTGGGAAACCGCCGGCAAGGCACTGCCGTTGTCCATCAACATCGACGCCGAATACTTTCAAAGCCCCCAGCTCATCATGGATGTCGATCAACTGGTGCGACAGTACTGCATACCGCGCGATGCGCTGCAGTTCGAAATCACCGAAACGGTGTTGATGAAACACACCGAACGCAGCACCGGCACCATCGAGGCCCTGCGCGAACTCGGGGTCTCCATCGCCATCGACGACTTCGGCACGGGGTATTCATCCCTTTCCTACCTGCGCCATCTGCCCGTCCAGGTAATCAAGATCGATCGCAGCTTCATAGCCGGCCTGGACCAGGGCGAACGTGACATCAGCATCGTGCGCTCGGTGACCGCCATGGCCGAGGCCTTCCAGTGCCATACCGTCGCCGAAGGCGTGGAAACGCAGTCCCAGCTGGACACCCTACGCTCGCTGGGCGTGGAAATGGCACAGGGCTTCCTGTTCAGCCACCCCCTCCCGGAACGCGAACTGCATGCCTATCTGCAGACGGCGACAATGCCCCAGATTTGAAGGGTTTTCTCGCCCGCTACAAACGTGTTTTCATTGAGAGCCCTCTCAACTTGCCTTCGCTAACCGCGACGTATCCGGAGTCAGGCTTCAACCCATGCTGCACGTCACTCCTGTCCCCGCCTTTAACGACAACTACATCTGGCTGATCCACGCCCCGAATTCGAACCGGGTCGCCATCGTGGACCCCGGCGACGCGCAACCGGTGTTGCGCACGCTGCGCGAGAACGAGCTCGAGCCCTGCGCCATCCTGATCACCCATCACCACGGGGATCACGTCGGCGGCATCGGCGACCTGCTGTCGCAATACCCCGGCCTGCCGGTTTACGGACCGTCACGCGAGCGCATCCCGCATCTGACCCGGGCCCTGCGGGGAGGCGATTCGATCACGCCGGACGGACTCGGCCTGCGTTTCGACGTCCTCGACGTACCGGGACATACCGGAGGGCACATCGCCTATTACGGGGCAGGGGCGCTGTTCTGCGGCGACACCCTGTTCGCCTGCGGATGCGGCCGCGTATTCGACGGCACTATCGCCCAGCTGCATGCCTCGCTCGGCCGGATTGCCGCACTGCCCGCGGACACGCGAATCTACTGCGCCCACGAATACACCCTGGACAATATCGGTTTCGCCAAATGGGTCGAACCGGAGAATCCGCAACTGCTGACCCGCGAACAGGCCGACTTCGACACCCGCGAACGGGGTGAACCGACCGTCCCTTCCACACTCGAACTGGAACTTGAGACCAACCCTTTTCTGCGCGCCGGCGAACCCACGGTCATTGCCGCCGCGGAACGCTTTGCCGGCCATGCCCTGGCCGATTCGGAGGCCGTCTTTGCGGCCATTCGGCGCTGGAAGGATACGGAGTACGATTGAGCTCACCGCCGGGGTTGGGGTGAACGTTAAAATGCAATAATATAACATTCTGATTCGGTATCCCCCCATCTTCAAGGAGAGACCCTCATGCGCCGACTCCTGTTGCTCCTGGGACTGTGGCTGGCCGCCCCCTTCGCCTCGGCCGCCCCGCTGCAGGTGGTCGTCAGCATCCTCCCGCAGGCCTACTTCGTCCAGCAGATCGCGGGTACCCACGCCCGGGTTAGCGTCATGGTCCGCCCCGGCTTCGAACCGGCCACCTATGACCCCACACCCCGGCAGCTGATCGAACTGTCCAGGGCAAGGCTTTATTTCAGCATCGGGGTGCCCTTTGAACGCGCCTGGCTGCCCCGTTTCCGGTCCGAGCATCCGCAGCTGCGCATCGTCGACACCAGCAAGGGCATCCAGCGCCTGCCGATGGCGGGCGATCACGCGGACGACGCCGACCGCGGCCTCGATCCCCATATCTGGCTCTCGCCGCCCCTGGTGCGCATCCAGGCCATGAACATCCGCGACGCCCTGATCGCAGCCGATCCCGCACACGCGGCGGATTACCGGCACGGTTATGCGCGCCTCGCGGAAACGATCAACCGGGTCGACGACGACATCCTGCACACCCTGGCGGGCGCCGATCTGCGCCACAACCGGTTCATGGTCTTTCATCCCGCCTTCGGCTACTTCGCCAAGGCCTACGGCCTGCAGCAGCTCACCGTCGAGCAGGAAGGCAAGGAACCCAGCCCGCGGCAACTGGCCGCGCTGATCGATACGGCCAAACGCGAACACATCAAGGTGGTGTTCGTGGAGCCGCAATTCTCACGCAAGGCCGCCGGCAGCATCGCCTCCGCCATCGGTGGTAAGGTGGTCGTTATCGACCCCCTCGCGGAAGACTGGCCGGCGGGAATGAAGGCCATCGCGCGCGCCTTGCGTGAAACGCTCAGCCCGGCCGGCGGACAAAGCGACTGACAACCTCGGCGCAGCCGGGAGAATATTCGCATGGCCAGCCCCATCATCCGGATCAAGGACCTCAGCTTCGCCTACAACGGCGACCCCGTGCTCGAGGCCGTCGAACTCAGCGTCGAGATGGGAGACTTTCTGGCGATCGTCGGCCCCAACGGGGGTGGCAAGACCACCCTGCTGCGCCTCATCCTGGGACTGCTCAAACCCCGCACGGGGCGCATCGAAGTCTTCGGGCAGCCGCCGGGACGAACCGCCGAAGAGGTCGGCTACGTGCCCCAGCACAGCAATCTGGCACCCGGCTTCCCGGCACGCGTGGAAGAGGTCGTGCTCATGGGCCTGCCGCACGGCCCGCGCCACGGGCCGCGTTTCTGGCATGACGAGCGGGAACGCGCGGCGCGTGCCATGCAACGCGCCGGGGTGGCCGAACTGGCCGGGCGGCGCCTGGACGAGTTGTCCGGCGGTCAGCGCCAGCGCGTGCTCGTCGCCCGGGCGTTGATCACCGAACCCCGCCTGCTGTTGCTGGACGAACCCCTGGCGAACATCGACCCCTACGGCCGCCAGTGCATCGTCGAGACCCTCACCGGCCTGGGTCGCGAAACCACCATCGTCATGGTCAGCCACGACCTGGGCATCACCGCCAACGCGGTCACCGGCATCGCCGCCGTCAACCGCTTCCTGATCCAGACCCGGGGACAGTCGCTGACCCCCGAGATGCTGAGCCTCATGTACGGGGTGCACGAGGCCGGCTGCCCGATGCACGATCACATGCACGACCTCGCCCACCAGCTCGACAGCCCGCAACCGGGACATCACGACCATGCCTGACATCCTCACCCAGACCTTCATGCAGCACGCCGTACTGGCCGCGCTGCTGGTCAGCCTGGCCTGCGGGGTGATCGGGGTGCTGGTGGTCGTGAACCGTCTGGTGTTTCTGGCGGGCGGCGTCGCCCACTCGGCCTACGGCGGCGTGGGGCTGGCCTTTTACACCGGGCTGCCGGTTCTGCCCACCACGGGACTGTTCACGGGGGGCGCGGCCCTGCTGCTCGGCCTGCTGACCCGGCGGCGGCGCGAACGCAGCGACACCCTTATCGGCGTACTCTGGGCCGGCGGCATGGCGTTCGGCATCATCCTGCTCAACCTCACCCCCGGCTACAACACCGACTTGATGAGCTACCTGTTCGGCAGCATCCTCACCGTCACCACGCGCGACCTGTGGCTCATGCTCGCCGCGGACGTGCTGATCCTGGCGCTCACGCTGTATTACTTCCGCGATATTCTGTCCTTTTCCTTCGATCCCGATTTCGCGCGTTCGCGCGGCATCCCGGTGGACGGGCTGCACCTGATGCTGCTGGTGATGATCGCCGAGGCCGTGGTCATGATGATCCAGGTCGTGGGGCTGATCCTGGTCATTGCCCTGCTCACCATTCCGCCCTATCTCGCGGAACGGCATACGCGCACCCTGCACGGCATGATGGTCGCGGCCGGTCTGTGGAGCGCGCTGTTCTGCCTGCTCGGCCTGTGGGCGGCCTATCTGTTCGACCTCAGTTCCGGTGCCAGCATCATCGCGGTCGCCTGCCTCGGCTTCCTGCTGATCGCCGGGATCATGCAGCTGCGGCGGCGGCTTGCGCGCATCGAACCCTCGGCGCCGGTTCCGGTCAGAACCGATGAGGGCTGAACATGAAACACCGCAAGGACACGACCAACGACACCTCCCCGCGCATGACCCGCGCGGACTTCCTGGTGCTCGCCGGCGGGGTGGCCCTCAACGCCCTGCTGTTCTGGCGCCTGTGGCGCCCGGGCAGACAGGGCAGCAGCATCACCCTCACCACGGGCGACGGCAGGAAGCGCCGGTTTTCGCTCGCCCAGCAGCGCACCCTCAAGGTCGGCGGCCCGCTGGGCGACAGCGTCATCCGCATCGAGTACGGCCGCGCGCGCTTCGTGTCATCCCCCTGCCGCAACAAGGATTGCGTGCACTACGGCTGGATCAGCAACCAGAACGACATGGCTGCCTGCCTGCCGAACAAGGTCCTGATCGCAGTGCAGGGCGGCGACGAGGGCTTCGACGCCATCAACTCCTGAACGGCTGTGCGTATCGGCTACACTCAGCACAGCATGTCCACGGCATGCATGCCGGTCGGCACATAACACCAAAAAAACAAAAGGAAGGAGTCGCGCCATGCAGAAAATCTCCATCGTCGGCGCGGGACGCGTCGGTGAGGCCACCGCCCAGTTCGTGGCCCAGGAAGACCTGTGCCGGGAACTCGTACTGATTGACGTGCGCGAAGGCGCCGCAGAGGGCGGCGCGCTCGACATCCAGGAGACAGCCCCGCTGTTCGGTTTCGACACCCGTGTGAGCGGCACCACCGATCCCGCCGCGATGCAGGATTCCGGCATCGTCATCGTCACCGCCGGCATTCCGCGCAAACCCGGCATGTCGCGTTCCGACGTGCTCGACACCAACGTCAAGATCATCGACACCATCGTCGATCACGTGCTCGACTACGCACCCGAGGCCATCATGCTGTTCGTCTCCAACCCGGTGGACGTGCTCACCTACCGCGCCTGGAAGCGCAGCGGCCTGCCGCGCTCCCATGTCATCGGCCAGGCCGGCGTGCTCGACTCGTCGCGCATGGCCGCCTTCGTCGCGCTGGAAACGGGCCTGTCCGCCAAGGACATCGATGCCATGGTGCTCGGCGGCCACGGCGACGCCATGGTGCCCATGATCCGCTACACCACGATCAACGGCATTCCAGTCGAGCACTTCCTGACGCAGGATGCCATCGAACGCATCATTCACCGCACCCGCAACGGCGGCGCCGAGGTGCTGTCGCTCAAGCAGACCTCCAGTGCCTACGACGCCCCCGCGGCCGCCATCGCCGAAATGGTCGATGCCATCGTTACCGACCGCAAACGCGTACTACCCGCCGTCGCTATCCTGGAAGGGGAATATAATGCGCACGATGTCGCCATGGGCGTGCCCTGCGTGCTGGGGCGCAACGGCCTGCAGCGCATTATCGAACTCGAACTGAACGACGCCGAACGCAAAATGTTTGAAGAATCCCTGGACGGTGTGCGCGACGACCTGGTGCGGCTGTAGTGCCCGGCACGGCGCCCGTCTTTCTGGTCGACTCCAGCATTTACGTCTTCCGGGCCTGGTTTACTCTGCCGGACTCCCTCACCGATCGTCACGGACGGCCGGCGAACGCCGTGTTCGGTTTTACCGACTTCGTCTACCGCCTGATTGACGAACGCCGCCCCTCGCGCATCGGCTTTGCCTTCGATCAAAGCCTGAAGACCTCCTTTCGCAACGAGATATATCCCCCCTACAAGGCCAACCGCGAATCGGCGCCCGAAGAACTCAAGCAGCAGTTCCTGCAATGCCGCCGGTTTCTGCAGGCGGCGGGGATCAGCGAGTTTTCCAGCCCGCATTACGAGGCCGACGACCTGATCGGCACCCTGGCCCGTCAGACCCGCGACGAAGGCGAACGCCTCACCTTCGTCACCGGCGACAAGGATCTCGCCCAGCTGGTCGGCGCCCATGACACCTGGTGGGAATTCGCGCGCGACAAACGTCTGGATTACCGGGGCGTGGAAAAGCAGTTCGGGGTGCGTCCGGAGCAGATCGCCGATCAGCTGGCCATCGCCGGCGACAAGGTGGACAACATTCCCGGCGTGCCGGGCGTGGGCATGGCCACCGCTGCCAAGCTGCTCAAGCGGTTCGGCACCCTGGAGGACATGCTGGCCGACATCCCCGCCATCGAGCACATGAAAATACGCGGCGCCAAGCGCCTGATGAACCTGGTCGATGAGCATCAGGACACGATCCGACTCGCCCGGCAGCTGACGGGCATCGAATGCGCGGCCGACATGCCCGACCACGCCCCGCTGGAGCGCGGCGCGCCCGACGAGGCGGCGCTGAACGACTGGTTCGACGAAATGGGCATATCGCCTGCCCGCCGCGAGCGCTGGCGCCGGCTGCTGGACAGCCCGCGCTGAAACAAAGCCGTTATTGACCTTCCGGGATTTTTCCGCCAGACATTTCGTGAGCACGCTGATCCTGTTCAACAAGCCCTACGGCGTGCTCTCGCAGTTTACCGACGCGGCAGGCCGCCCTACCCTGGGCGACTACATTCCCGTCAAGCATGTCTATGCGGCCGGCCGCCTGGACCGCGACAGCGAAGGCCTGGTGGTGCTGACCGACGACGGCAGGCTGCAGCATCGCATCGCCCACCCGGATGCAAAGATGTCCAAGACCTACTGGGTGCAGGTCGAGGGCATTCCCGACGAAAAGGCGCTGCAGACACTGCGTGACGGTGTGGAACTGAAGGACGGACCGACTCTGCCCGCACGCGCCCACCGCATCGAGGAACCACCATGGCTGTGGCCACGCAATCCGCCGATCCGCGAGCGCAAGGCCATCCCCACCTGCTGGCTCGAACTCACCCTGCGCGAAGGACGCAACCGCCAGGTACGGCGCATGACCGCGGCGGTCGGGCATCCCACCCTGCGGCTGATCCGCTATCGCGTGGGTTCATGGACCCTCGACGGTCTCGAATTGGGACAGTATCGACAGATCGAGCTGACGCGACAGTAAACACCGTCCAATCATCATCACCCTCGGTCTGCACATCAGGCCCGATGCGGTACACTCCGAGCCAGACACGGAAAACACAAGGACCGATGACATGATGAGCGGACTGGGCATGTTGCTAGGCAAAATCGTCGGCGCCGCCATTGGCGCGTTGATCGCCGCGCTGATCGTGCAATTCGCCACACGACTCGTCGCCCGCTTCAAACCGCCTTACGGCATGGCCTATCTGGCCGCCTTTATCGGCTTCATCGTCGCCCTGCTGGCAACCTTCGTCATTCAGCTGGCCACCGGCACCCTGCAGTACGGGCTGACCTGGCCGCTGTTCATCCTGCTGCTCGTGGTCGC
>JARRKE010000077.1 GCA_037388465.1 Gammaproteobacteria bacterium | reverse complement strand
AAGCTGCCTTCGGGTTACCGCATCGAATTCGGCGGTCTGTATCCGCAGCTGTTGCAGATGGCGCAGGCGATCGGGCTCGCCGCGCTGGGGGCGCTGGTGCTGTCGCTGGCCATCATGGCACTGCAGTTCGGCGGATTGCGCCTGCCGGTGATCCTGCTGTTGCAGGCGCCACTGGCCGTGACGGGCGGGGCGCTGGCACTGGCGGTGAGCGGTGTGGGATTGAATGCGACCGGTCTGGTCGGGTTTCTGACTCTGATCGGCATCAGCCTCAACCACGGCATCGTGCTGTTCACGTATGCCCGCACCAACGAACGCGAAGGGATGATGCCCGAAGAGGCCGTCAGGCGTGCGGTGCGTACGCGGTTTCGGCCCATCGTGCTGACCACCCTGACGGCCGCAGCCGGGATGCTGCCCACCGCGCTTGGCTGGGGGGTGGGCGCGGCGCCGGAGCAGGGGCTGGCGGTCGTGGTGCTGGGCGGCGTGCTGTGGAGCGCCGTGTTGAGCACCAATCTGCTGCCGGCGGTTTACGTCCGCTGGGGGCGGACATAGGCGGTTTTTCCATGGTCTAGACTCCTGAGCGGCGGCAGGAGTGGGGGAAATCCACCGCTGATCGCATGGTGTTTTGTTGACCCAGGTCAAGTACCCGCGCCGGTGAACGCTGCAGGCTTGCCGGACGGTTGGTTGATATCCCGCATCAGTAGGTCAAATAACACATAGTGAGGGCTGACTATGGAGACATATAATTACCGCGTCGTACGGCAGTTCGCCGTCATGACAGTGGTCTGGGGAATCGTAGGGATGGCGGTAGGGGTGTTCATCGCCGCCCAGCTTCGCTGGCCACAACTCAATTTCGATATTCCCTGGTTGACCTATTCCCGCCTGCGGCCGCTGCACACCAACGCGGTCATTTTCGCTTTCGGCGGATCGGCGCTGTTCGCAACGTCCTACTACGTGGTGCAGCGCACCTGCCATACCCGGTTGTTTTCCGACAAGCTGGCCGCCTTCACCTTCTGGGGCTGGCAGGCGGTGATCGTTCTGGCGGCCATCACGCTCCCGCTCGGCATTACCACCGCGAAGGAATACGCCGAGCTGGAATGGCCGATCGACATCCTGATCACCATCGTCTGGGTGTCCTACGCCTTGGTGTTCTTCGGCACCATCATGAAGCGCAAGGTCAAGCACATCTACGTCGCCAACTGGTTTTACGGCGCGTTCATCATCACCATCGCCGTACTGCACGTGGTCAACAGTGCGGAATGGCCGGTCAGTTTCTGGAAGTCGTATTCAGTGTATCCCGGCGCGATCGATGCCATGGTGCAATGGTGGTACGGGCACAACGCGGTGGGCTTTTTCCTGACCGCGGGCTTCCTCGGGATGATGTACTACTTCGTGCCCAAGCAGGCCGGGCGGCCGGTGTATTCCTACCGTTTGTCGGTGGTGCATTTCTGGGCGCTGATCGCCATCTACATGTGGGCCGGTCCGCACCACCTGATGTATACGGCACTGCCGGACTGGGCGCAGTCGCTCGGTATGGTGTTCTCGCTGATCCTGCTGGCACCTTCCTGGGGCGGCATGATCAACGGCATCATGACCCTCTCGGGTGCCTGGCATAAGCTGCGCACCGATCCCATCCTGCGCATCCTGATCGTCTCGCTGTCGTTCTACGGCATGTCGACCTTCGAAGGGCCGATGATGTCGATCAAGACCGTCAATGCCCTGTCCCACTACACCGACTGGACCATCGGCCACGTGCATTCCGGTGCTCTGGGCTGGGTGGCGATGGTGACCATCGGCTCGATGTACGTGCTGATCCCCGCGCTGTTCGGGCGTGAGCGCATGTACTCCATCAAGCTCGTCGAGGTGCACTTCTGGACCGCCACCATCGGCGTGGTGCTCTACATCGTCGCGATGTGGATCGCCGGCATTATGGAAGGACTGATGTGGCGCGCGGTGAACCCCGACGGCACGCTGACCTACAGCTTCGTCGAGGTGCTCGAGCGAATATATCCGTTCTATACCGTGCGCATGATCGGCGGCCTGCTGTTCCTCAGCGGCATGCTGATCATGGCTTACAACGTCTGGAAGACGATCGCCGGCGCCAAGCCTGTCGAGGCGACCGTGCCGCAGCCCGCGTAAGGTGAGGGGAGCACATCATGAAGCATGACATTGTTGAAAAAAACGTGGGGTTGATGGCGGTGATCATCTTCATCGTCATCAGTTTCGGTGGGCTGGCGGAGATCGTGCCCCTGTTCTTCCTCAAGACGACCACGGAGCCGGTGGAAGGTGTAAAGCCCTACTCGGCACTGCGGCTGGAAGGGCGAGATATCTACATCCGCGAGGGTTGCTACAACTGCCATTCGCAGATGATCCGTCCGTTCCGCGCCGAGACGGAGCGTTACGGCCATTATTCGGTGGCGGGTGAGTTCGTCTACGACCATCCCTTCCAGTGGGGTTCCAAGCGTACCGGACCGGATCTCGCGCGTGTCGGCGGGCGTTACAGCGACGAATGGATGCGGATTCATCTGATCAATCCGCGCGCCGTCGTGCCCGAGTCGAACATGCCGGGCTTTCCATGGCTGGCCAAGAACAAGATCGACGCCAAGGAGGCCGCCGAGGTGGCGCACAAGATGGAGGTGATGAACAAGCTCATCGCGTTGACCTGCAGCGCTTGCCAGCTCTACACCAAGGAGCAGATCGCTGCCGCACCCAAGGCCGTCGAGGGCAAGACCGAAATGGATGCGCTGGTCGCCTATCTGCAGGGGTTGGGTACCGACATCAAGCGAGGGGAGTGAGCGCCATGTCACCGACCGCCTGGGGTTTTTACACCCTGTTACTGATCATCATCTTCATCGGTATCTGGCTGTGGGCCTGGAGCAAGAACCGTAAGCAATCGTTCGACGAAGCGGCCCAACTGCCGCTGGATGAAGAAGACATTGCGCCTGCCCAACACAGGGAGGAATGCTCATGAACACGTTTGTCAGTTGGTACATCATCGTTATCGTGGTCGGCATGCTGCTGGCTACCTGGTGGTTGATCCGCTGGACCAGCAAACCGCACCAGACGGATGCGGCGGAAGGCGACGTCACCGGCCATAGCTGGGACGGCCTGCAGGAGTACAACAACCCGTTGCCGCGCTGGTGGCTGTGGCTGTTCTACATCACGCTCATCTTCGGCGTGATCTATCTCGCGCTTTTCCCCGGTCTGGGCAAGTTCAAGGGCTTGCTCGGCTGGAGCGAGATAAGCCAGTACAAGCACGAGATGTCGACGGCGAACGCCAGATACGCGCCGATCTTCGCCGCCTACGCCAAGCAGCCGATCCCGGTGCTGGCCAAGGATGCCTCAGCGATGGCCGCGGGACAGCGGCTGTTCCTGAACTACTGTTCGCAGTGTCATGGTTCGGATGCAGGCGGTGCGATCGGTTTCCCGAATCTGCGGGACAACGATTGGCTGCACGGGGGTAAACCGGAGCAGATTCAACAGACCATTCTCAACGGTCGCCACGGCGTGATGCCGGCCTGGGGGCCTGTGTTGGGCAAACAGGGCGTGGACGAGGTCGCGGCATACGTAACGACGCTCAGCGGACGCGAGGCAGATCCGAAACTGGTTTCCGCCGGCAAGAGCAAGTTCGCCATGTACTGCGTCGCCTGCCACGGGGCGGACGGAAAGGGTAACCAGACCATCGGTGCACCCAATCTGACGGATCGCACCTGGTTGTACGGCGGTTCGCTCGCCGCAATCAAAAAGACGATCACGGACGGACGGCAGGGACAGATGCCCGCCTGGAAGGATTTCCTGGGTGAGGACAAGGTCCATCTGCTGGCGGCCTACGTTTATTCACTCTCTCGAGAGTGATGGGGCCCGGGCGGCGGGGTGGGGACGCCGTCGCCCGGGATTTTTGAGGGAGTAAGCCCATGACGAACAGCAGCAGCACCGAGCAGGGCATTCCGACCATCCAGCGGGTGATCTCGGTTTTCTGGCCATCGTTTCTCACCGCGGGTATCGCGACCATTCTGTTCTTCACCGCCTTCGACCCGGATGCGCTGGCCGCGGCGGCGGGTTATCCGCCGATCTCGCGTCTGGCGGGTTATTCGATCGGTTTTTTTGCGTTCTGGTTGCTGACCGCCACCAGTTGCGCGTTGACATGCTATTTCCGCAAACCGGTGGATCAGATTGACTGCCCCTATATCGAAGAGTGCCCCTTCGTCGAACACGACGAAACGACCAAACCGAATGGATAAGAAAGTGCAGGACGACAAACCACTGGATCAGACGCAGGCGGAGATCTACGCCAAGCGCGAGAAGGTCTACGCGCGCGAGGTGCACGGACTGTTCGCCAACCTGCGCATGCTGGCGATGATCGGATTGCTTGGCGCGTACTACGGTACGGCATGGATCAGCTGGAACGGCCAGCAGATCCTGCTGTTCGACCTGCCGGCACGCAAGTTTTACATTTTCGGCCTGGTGTTTTGGCCGCAGGACTTCTTCTATCTGGCGATGCTGTTGGTGATCGCCGCATTGTCGCTGTTTTTCTTTACTGCGCTGGCCGGACGGCTGTGGTGCGGTTACGCCTGTCCGCAAACGGTGTGGACCGAGATATTCATGTGGTTCGAGCGCAAGATCGAGGGTGACCGCAACGTCCAGATGAAGCTCGACAAGCAGCCCATGAACGCGCGCAAGCTGCGCATCAAGCTGACCAAGCACGCGGTGTGGATCGTGTTCTCGCTCTGGACCGGCTTTACCTTCGTGGGTTATTTCACGCCGATCCGCGAACTCTGGCAGCACGTTATCCATTTCAGTACCGGTCCCTGGGAGACCTTCTGGATTCTGTTCTACGGGTTTGCCACCTACGGCAATGCGGGTTGGATGCGCGAGCAGGTGTGCATTTATATGTGCCCGTATGCACGTTTCCAGAGCGCGATGTTCGACCGCAATACCCTGATCATTTCCTACGACGCCGAGCGCGGTGAGCCGCGCGGCGCCCGCCGCCGGGAAACGGATCATGTCGCGAAGGGGCTGGGCGATTGCATCAACTGCACCCTGTGCAAACAGGTGTGTCCCACCGGCATCGATATCCGCGACGGGTTACAGTACCAGTGCATCGGCTGCGCCGCCTGCGTGGACGTATGCGATCAGGTGATGGACAAGATGGGTTACCCGCGGGGATTGGTCCGCTACACCACCGAAAACGCTATGGAAGGTGCATCGGCGCATTTGCTGCGGCCGCGGGTATTGATCTACGCGTCCCTGCTGCTGGTGCTGGTCGGCGGCCTGATCTACGGCGTGGCGACGCGGACGCCGCTGGAAATGGACATCATCCGGGATCGCAACGCGCTGTATCGCGAAACACCGGACGGTCTGACGGAAAACGTCTACACCATCCGGCTCATCAACATGGACGAAAAGCCGCACCGGTTCGTGCTCGGCGTGGCGGGCTTGCCGGGGATCCATTTCGGCAAGGCGCGCACGGAATACAACGTGCAGGCCGGCGCCGTGCTGAGCGTACCGGTCAGCGTGCGGGTGGACCCGGGTGAATTGAAACAAATGGATAACCGGATCGAATTCAGCGTGAAGGCCGAGGACGAACCGAAGCTCAGTCTGACCGAGCAATCCCGCTTCCTGGGGCCGGTGATCCGTTAGGAGAGTGAATATGCACCGTGAACGTGAAGACCTGTTGCCCTGGTACCGCCAGTTCTGGCCCTGGTTCGTGATTGCCCTGCCGTTGAGTGCGGTAATCGGCGGTCTGGCCACGGTATGGATTGCCGTCGACCACCGGGTTTCCCTGGTGGCCGATGATTATTACAAGGAAGGCCTGGCCATCAACCGCGTGCTCGATCGTGAGCGGCTGGCCCGGCAGCTGGGGCTCGAGGCCGATATCACGGTGAGAAACGGTGAGCTTTACATCCGTATGACCGGCAATCTCGGTATTCCTCCGCAGCAGTTGACCGCGCACCTGCGTCATCCGACCCGCGGCGACTGGGACGAAACCGTCATCCTGCAGCGCACGCCCGACGGCGACTACCGCGGCAGCCTGCCCGAGCTGCATCATGCCAACTGGTACCTGCGCATCACCGATCCCGACCACCACTGGTTACTGGCCGGACGCGCCCGGCTGCCATCCCGGGGTTCTCTGATGCTGCACGTGCAGGGCTGATTCGCGCTGAATTATCCAGCCTACCCGTGGTCCGAAATTAAGTAGGCCTCGATCCGCCCTTGCAAGGCGGCGGATCCTTTCCTACTTTTTCAGGGATCACTGAGCTTTGGTGAGGGTCGCCAAAGACTGCGGCCTCCGCCACGGTACGGAGGTAATGGATGAAAACTGACGCAATATCTATCGAACGCGGCGCTGCGGACGAGGATAAGTTCTATCGCGTGGTAGCCGATCTGCTGGAAAGCGCCGATATCCGGGTCGGTGGCGACCGCCCCTGGGATATTCGCTTCCACTCTTCCGACGTGCCGCGGCGCGTCCTGGCCCAGGGCAGTCTCGGCCTGGGCGAGGCCTACATGGATGGTGAGTGGGAGGTCAACGAACTCGACGAGTTCTTCACCCGGGTGTTGCGGGCCGGCCTCGATCAGCAGATTCACCCCTGGCGGTTGGCATGGTTCTCCCTGCGCGCACGGCTGTTCAATCTGCAGAGCATTCGCCGTGCCGGCCAGGTCGGCGAGGCCCATTACGATCTCGGCAATGATTTCTACCAGGCCATGCTGGACAAACGCATGACCTATACCTGCGGCTACTGGCGGCATGCGGACACCCTGGATCAGGCGCAGGAAGACAAGCTCGATCTGGTATGCCGCAAGCTCGATCTGCGTCCCGGCGTGCGCGTGCTGGACATCGGCTGCGGCTGGGGGAGTTTCGCCCGCTTCGCCGCCGAACGCTACGGAGCGGAGGTCGTCGGGCTGACCATCTCGCGCGAGCAGGCCGAGCTGGGCCGTGAGCGGTGCAAGGACCTGCCGGTCGAGCTCAGACTGCAGGACTATCGGGAGGTCAACGAGCGTTTCGATCACATCGTCAGCCTCGGCATGTTCGAGCATGTGGGGCGCAAGAACTACCGTACCTATCTGGAAGTGGCCAACCGCTGCCTCAAGGACGGCGGGCTGTTCCTGCTGCATACCATTGGTAAGAACCAGTCCAATACCGTGGCCGACCCCTGGATGGACAAATACATCTTCCCCAACGGCGAGTTGCCGTCCCTGCGACAGATCACCGCGGCGGCGGAAGGACTGTTCATGGTCGAGGATCTGCACAATTTCGGTGCCGATTACGACAAGACGCTGATGTCGTGGTATCGCAATTTCGAACAGGCCTGGTCACGGTTTCGTGAGCATTACGGTCAGCGGTTTTATCGCATGTGGAAGTACTATCTGATGTCCTGTGCCGGCGCCTTCCGAGCGCGGGATATTCAGCTGTGGCAGTTGGTGCTGGCCAAACAGGGACATGGCATCCTGGGCGGTTACCAGCGGCCGGAATGACCAAACGGTAAGGCCCCGGCAAGCGGCGCGAAAGGTTCTGTTCCTTAAGCTGTATACCAACCTGTGAGGTATTCGCAGGTTGCGTATCGCAGTTGATAGAGGAGCAAGCCATGAAAGCGAAACCGACTCTTCCGGCCGTTCTGGCCGGGTTTGTACTGGCGACGGGTTCCGTCGCGGCATATGCAGGTGACCTGCAGGGTCTCGATAAAGCAAAACTTGGCCTCGAGCAGGCCGCGCACGTCGCGCGGCAGACCGTGCCGGGCAAAGTCCTGAAGGCTGAACTCGAACGGGAACGAGGAGGCAGCGGGCTGCGCTGGTCCTTCGACATCCGCGACGCCCACAACCTGCGTGAGGTCGGGGTGGATGCCGTGACCGGCAAGGTGCTGGAGAACACCCTCGACCGGGACAGCCATGAGGGCGACCGCGCTGATAGCGAAGAGGATTGATAAGCTTTCTGCAGTTAGGCATCGGCGCCCCGGGCGCCGATGCCGTTTGAGGGTCAGCCGTCGGCAGCCAGCGGTAATCGGAGCGTGACCTTCAAACCCGGCGCTGTGTCCTCCAGGGTGAGATGCCCGCCGTGCACATGGGCGGCGGCCCTGACCAGGGCGAGTCCCAGTCCGTTGCCGGTGGAGGAACGCGCCGAATCCAGCCGCACGAAACGCTCCAGTACCCGTTCGCGATCCATTGCCGGGATGCCCGGTCCGTTGTCTTCCACCGTCAGCACGCCTTCAGCACTCTGACGGATCAGGCTCAGGCGAATGTGTCCACCCGACGGGGTGTACTTGATGGCGTTGTCCAGCAGGTTGCCGAGCGCCTGGGCCAGCAGATCCCGGTTGCCCTGCATCACCAGTCCCGCTTCGAGCGTGCTGGATAATTCCAACTGAGCGTCTTCGGCGGGGGCTTCGTAGAGTTCGGCCAGATCGGTGCACAAGGCAGTGAGGTCAACGATGTCAAAATGCTGGCGTTTGACGCCCGCCTCCGCCTGGGCGATCGAGAGCAGGGTATTGAAGGTGTTGAGCACCTCGTCGAGGTCGGTAATGGTCTGCGCGATGACCTCCTGATATTCCGCTTGCGGCCGGGATTCCAGCAACGTGATTTCCAGCCGGTTGCGCAGCCGGTTCAGAGGGCTGCGCAGGTCGTGGGCCACATTGTCGGTCACTTCGCGCATGCCGCGCACCAGTTCGTCGATGCGTCCCAGCATCGCGTTCAGGCGTTCGCTGAGTTCGTCGAACTCGTCCCCGCGCCGGCCCACCGGCATGCGCCGCGACAACCGTCCGGCCATGATCTCACCGGCGGTATTGCTCACCCCGTCGATGCGCTGCAGCACGCTGCGCCCCATCCAGATGCCGCCCAGCAGTGCCAGCAGGGTGATCAGGCCGACGGCCCAGGCCAGCAGCCAGCCGGTGTGCTCCGCCAGGCTTTCCTCTTCGCTCAAGGCCTGTCCGACTAGCAAAAAGCCGCCGTCCGGCAATTGTGCGACCACGGTGCGCACATCGGTATCGTCATCATCCGCGCGTGCCGACGCGGGAATGGAAAGACTGTCGTCATTGAAAACGGCGGCACCGGGGCTGCGGGGGACGGCCATCGGCCAGTTGCTCAGGTTGCCGGCCAGCGCCTGTCTGCCGGCACCGATCAGCAGATAGTAGCGTCCGCGGTCGAGGCCCGACTGGGCGCGCTGGTCGACCAGCGCACGCAGG
>JARRKE010000076.1 GCA_037388465.1 Gammaproteobacteria bacterium | reverse complement strand
CACAAACGGCCCGAAATCCTGAAGCTGAGGTTCAATGGGGTCAATTCGCCGCCCGAATGCATCCCGGAGGAGCTGAGGAAGCCTCTGGCGGCCATCTTCCTCCAGCACGCGAGCGGCGCGGTTAAGAGGCGGGGCAAACAGTGGGTGGATTTCGACCCGTTGACCGATCCGGCGTTTAACAAGCCATATCTGGCCGGGAAACTTCAGGCCCTGATTCCTTCGCTGGTTCCCGCCGACGCGGAGAGCGCGGAAGAGGAATCGCACTATCTGCTGGGAAAACTGACCTGGCCGGAAGCCAAGGCCCGGTTCAAGGAAGTGGACCTGGCGCTCCTGCCCGTGGGATCCATCGAACAGCACGGGCCGCATCTCCCCGTGGACACGGACGCCTTTGACGCGGACTATCTCGCGCGGCAGGTGGCCATCGCGTGCAAGGACCCCAAGCCCATCGTTCTTCCCGCCATTCCGTACGGGGTGTCGTACCATCACGACGATTTCAGCGGCACCATCAGCATCAGCCCGGACATCCTGTCCCGGCTGGTCTACGAAATCGGCATGAGCGCGGCCAGAAACGGAGTCAGGAAGCTGGTGATCGTAAACGGGCACGGGGGCAACAGCCCGGCCCTCCACTTCGCGGCCCAGATGATCAACCGGGACGCCCAGATATTCACCTGCGTGGACACCGGGGAGACCAGCGACCCGGACATCTACGGTATGGCCGAAACCCCCAACGACGTGCATGCGGGGGAGATCGAAACCAGCACCACCCTGGCGGTGCGGCCTCAAGAAGTGCGAATGGACAAGGCCCGCAAGTATGTGCCGCGATTTTCCAGCCGGTATCTGAATTTCACGTCCAAACGAAGCGTGGGATGGTACGCGCACACCTCCCGCATTTCGGCGTCCGGCGTCATGGGCGACCCGACCAAGGCCAGCGCGGAAAAAGGGCGGCTCATGTGGGACGTTATGATCAAGAATCTGGCCGAGTTCGTGGAAGACCTGATGAGTCTGAGTTTGGAGGAAATCCACCAGAGGCGCTACTGAACCGATGAAAATCACTCACCTGGAAGCATGGCCCGTTTCGATGAAGCTGGAAGAGCCGTATTCCATCGCCTATCAGACGGTCGAAACCGCAACCAACATTTTCCTGCGGGTGGAGACGGACACCTCGATAACCGGCTACGGCTGCGCCGCGCCCGAAGAACAGATAACCGGGGAGTCGGTGGCAGACGTTATCAAGACGCTCAATGACGTCATCATTCCGCTCAGCAAAAACGGGGACCCGCTGCGGCCGGCCCACCTTCTGTCGCGCATCAAAAAACAGTTGACGTTCAACCCGTCGGCCTTGGCCGCCCTGGACATGGCGCTGTTCGACATCCTGGGGAAGACCGCCAATCTGCCGCTGTGGAAAATTCTCGGGGGCTACCGGGACCGCATCCGGACCAGCGTGACCGTCGGCATTCTTCCGCTCGAAGAAACCGTGGCCGGGTGAACGTGGAGCAGGATATCGAGCGGGTCCTCAAAGTGCGGGAAGCCGTGGGGCCGAAGATCGAACTGCGGTTCGACGCCAACCAGGGGTTTACGGTGGCCGACTCGGTCCTGTTTGTCAAAAAAACGCGGAGCGCCTCGCTGGAGCTTCTGGAGCAGCCCACGCCGGTGGCTCAGCCGTATCTTCTGGGGCACGTCACCAAGGCCGTGCACATCCCGGTCATGGTGGACGAGCAGCTCATGAGCCTCAGGGACGCCTTCCGCATCGCGCGCAAGGGGCTGGCCGACATGGTCAACGTGAAGCTCATGAAAGTGGGGGGGATATCGACGGCCCTGCAGATCAACGCGGTGGCGCGGTCCGCCCGTCTGGAGACCATGGTGGGGTGCATGGACGAAGCCGCGCTTTCCATCGCCGCCGGTCTGAGTTTTGCGCTTTCCAGCCCCAACGTTGCCTACGCGGACCTGGACGGCCATTTGGGTTTGGCCGGCGACCCGACGGACGGGGCGGTGATCATCAGAAACGGATTTTTGTTCCCCACCGGCAAGCCGGGGCTTGGTTTTGATAAAAAATTGTAGAATAAATGGTTTATCAAATTAAAATGAAAAAGCAGGCGAAAACCCCTGAAAGCTGATTTTTCGTTAGGCCGCGGGGTCAAACGGAAACGTGAGGACTCTTCAGGCAGCGAGGAGGGCAACTCCGGAAACGGCGGAGGCAGTATTGCTCGCGCACCGTGGGATTGGTGGCGTTTTGCAGGTACCACGCGCAGGTGTCCTGGCACCACATGGCAAAGCCGGTGGACAAACACTCCTGCGACACCAGACTCATGGCCTTGATGGTGGCAGGCATGTCCTGCCCGCCGTCCGGGCGGGCGGCGGGCAGGTGCTGACTGAATGCCCCCGCAGCGCCGAGCTTGCGCATGACGGATTCCGGATACAGCCCTTCCAGATCGATCTGCACGGTGAGCGGTTTCAGGTCCCGTTCGACGATCTCCGTCATGGCACTCAGAACCTCACTCGCCTGTGGCGCTTCGTCGACCAAACTTGCTGCGGATTCACTCATGGTTACGTCCTCCGATGCTGACGCCTCAGGCCGGCTCGACGACCAGGCTGACGTTGCGGCGCAGGGTGTTGGCCACCGGAGACCAGACGTTGGAATGCGCGATGATGTCGTCGATGACCTCCTCGGGGGCGTCGCCTTCGGCGTCGATCTTGACGCGCACGTCGGTGAAACCGAGCGGCTTGGTTTCGTCGAGATCACCCGTACCCCAGACGGCGGTGACGTTGATGTCGCCTTCGAGCTGCAGTTCCAGCTTGGTGAGCTTCACGCCGCGCGCGGTGGCATTGGCATGAACGCCGACCGCGAGGCAGGCACCCAGGGTCGCCAGCACGGCCTCGGAAGGATTGGGAGCGTTGTTCTCGCCCAGCAGGTGCGGCGGTTCGTCGATCAGCATCGGCGCCAGGTCGCGCACGTAGGTCTGCATGCGGAACTGACCCTCGCAGACAGTCTTGGCCTTGAGCGTAACGACAGAATCGGGATTGGCCTTGCCTTTTTCTCCCAGCGCCTCCAGCCCTTCGGCATCGATGGGGCGCAGATAGCTGACGGTGGTGGAAACGGTTTCGGCAGGTGTGCTCATGTTGTTCTCTCCTCAAGTTGAGTGATCAATCTTCACTCTGGAGAGAGCAACGCCTGTGCCAACACTAAAAATTAATTATAAAACAAACAGTTACTAATTATTTTGCTCGCGCGACCCCGCCGTTCACGGCCTGGATTGTCGACAATGTCGACTTGAGTGACCGCTTTGTCCGTTTTGTCCGTACCGCACCGGATCAGCTCTCGATACCCAGTTTCTGCATGCGGTAACGCAACTGACGGGGCGTCAGGCCCAGGCTGATCGCGGCGCGCGTCTTGTTGCCCTGCTGCTGGCGCAGGGCCTCCAGAATGTCGCCCGTCTCCTCGGAACGCACCTTCGCATAGGGGCGCAGCTGGTCGACGGACGCCAGCTTGGCGGCGGGCGCCGCGGTCGGCACGGCCGGTTCGGCAACCATACCGGCTGACGACAGCTCCTGGGCCAGGATGCTTTCGATCAACTCCCGGCTGATCAACCGGCCGTTGCTCATCAACACCGCGCGTTTGATCACGTTCTCCAGCTGCCGGATGTTCCCGGGCCAGGCGTAGCCTTCCAGGATTTCCAGCACGCCCTGCCCGAATCCCGCCTCACTGCCGAATTCCTGATTCGCCATGCCGATGAAGTGCTGGGCGAGAATGGCGACGTCGCCCTGGCGGGCACGCAGGGGCGGCAGCCGGATGGGAAACACGTTGAGCCGGTAGAACAGATCCAGCCGGAAACGGTTTTCCTGCACGGCCTGCTGCAGATCCTTGTGGGTGGCGGAGACGATCCGCACGTCCACGGGAATGTCGCGGGTGCTGCCCACCCGCTGGATGACCTTGTATTCCAGCACCCGCAGCAGCTTGGCCTGCAGTTCCAGATCCAGATCGCCGATCTCGTCCAGGAACAGCGTGCCGCCGGAGGCCAGCTCGATGCGCCCCTGCTTGGCCGTCGAGGCGCCGGTGAACGCGCCCTTCTCGTGGCCGAACAGCTCCGACTCGATCAGGTTGGCGGGAATGGCCGCGCAGTTGATGCTGACGAACGGCCCGCCCGCGCGTTTACTCGCCATATGCTGCATGCGCGCAAAGCGTTCCTTGCCGGTTCCCGATTCGCCCAGCAGCAACACCGTGGTATCGGTGGCGGCCACCTGCAGTGCCTGCTGCACCGCCTCCAGCAATGCGGGGCTCTGCCCGAGGATGCCATAGGGCGCCCCCTGGCTTTCCAGCTTGTTGCGCAGCAGTTGATTCTTGGATATCAGGTCGGCGGTGCGTTCAGCCACCATCTCGTCGATACGCAACACCTGGCCGATGAAGGTCGCGATCACCTGCAGCAGCGCGATGTCGCGCTGAAAGGGCCGTTCGCGTTTGCGCAGACGGTGCACCGCCAGCACCCCGACCGGCTTGTCTTCCCACATGATGGGCACGGCGATATAGGCCACCGTCTCATCCGGCAGCGTGGCACGGTCCACCGCACGCCGCAGGTAGGTCGGCTCGTCGTCGATGTCCTGGATCAGCGCCACCTGGCCGGTATGAAACACGCGCCCGGTGACGCCTTCGCCGATGACATAACGCCCGCGCGAACGCTCCTGCGCGGTCAGACCGTACGCATAGCGGATGACCAGATCCTGACCCTCACCGTCCGGCAGCAGCACCCGGCCACGGTTCAAACCCAGCAGTTGGGACAACAGGTGCAAAATGCCGTGAATCGCGCTGCCCGTGTCGCTGCCGTGCGTAATCAGGCGCACGGCCTCCTGCATGATCAGCAGTTCCGATTCCGGCGTGCTGGGGATTTGTGAAGCACTCATGGGATCAACTCCCGACAATGTCGACAAAACATCAGGAGCAAAATCAGGGCCAATGTGGCAAGACGGACAAATCCTGACAATCAGGGACAGTCACGGGGGAAACGGGCACCAAATTAGTGCGTTATGCGCCCCACTACGGGGCGCATAACATGAGGCACTACCTGAACCACTTCCCGATGCCGACAATACTGCTCTGCGGATCATGCCCGGGGCCGGCACCCGGACATGCCGTTTTTCATGCGGCCTGCCAGGCGGCCGGACCGCTTTCTATCGGCAGGTTCGGATCCCGCGACCACTCGTTCCACGAGCCGAAATAAAGCTTGACATCCTTCACGCCGGCCTGCTTCAGGGCGACAAAGGTATTCGACGCGCGCGCCCCCTTGAAACAGTACAGATACACGGGGGTGTCCGGTCCGATGCCGACCGTTCTGCATTCTTCCTGCAGCTCCTCTTTGGTCTTGAAGACCGGCACGCCGTCGTCGTTGGGCTTCATCATGCGATACCACTCCAGCCATACCGCGCCCGGAATGCGTCCTTTGCGGGGACAGAAATCGATGCCGTACGGCGACGAACTGGTCCCGACCCATTCGTCCACGTCGCGCACGTCCAGGATGAGGGCCTCGGGGTCATCCAGCACGGCCAGCATGTCCTCCTTGGTCAGCATGACGCCGGCGGCCGATTCGTCCACGGGGAAGGTCTTGTTCTCCGGCTCGGGAACCTCCGTCGTCGTTTCCATTCCTTCCGCCAGCCAGGCCTGATAACCGCCATGCAGAATCGCCGCCTTCGGGTACCCCAGAAACTGCAGCAGGAAATAACCGCGGCAGGACTGGCCGAACCCGCTGTTCATGCTTTCCTCGTACAGGACCACCGGCTCCTCACCCGAAATACCGACGGAACCGAACGCCTCGGAAAACTTGCCACGCAGTTCTTCCAGCCCTTCCTTGGATGATGTTGCCAGGTAGGTGAATATCTCGTGGATATTGACCGCGCCGGGAATGTGTCCGGCGGCATAGGAATCCGGTGACCGTGTATCGATGATCACGACGGGCTGTGATGCAATCATCTGCTGCAATTCGCTGGGTGAAACAAGCGCGTTGATCGTCATGGTGACGTCTCCTATCGAACGAGATTTACGCCTATGCCTTGAAGCGATGCCAATGCCTCGACAACCTTCGCAAGACACCGGCCGTTTCAATGCACAAAGCTGCCAATGGTCGATACGGCGTCCCGGCCGTCCTCACCAGTCCCTTGGAATATCCCGCCAGCTCATTTCGTTCTCCGCCCGCACCACCAAGCAGGGAAAGCGGTCGCCACATTCATCCTGCCACCGCGCATCCCCGTAAAACTTTTTTTATATTGAATGCCCGTCGATTCGGCGGGCTGACGCAAGCGCCCCCCCGCAAGGGGGCGCCGCGATGGGCACAACCTGAAATCAACCTTCCTGATGCCAACTGAAACGTCGGATCAAACTGACGCAAACCGCATCGAGCACGAACCCGATCACTCCGATGACCACCACAATGGACGCCAACGTGTCGTATTCGAGCGTGTCGCGCGCATCGTTGATGGCATAACCCAGACCGCTGGTAACGCCCAGGTACTCGGCCGGCACCAGCACGATCCAGGCGACGCCGACCGCCAACCGGATACCGGCGAAGATGTCCTGACCGATGGCGGGCAGGATGATGCGCCACAACATCTGCAGGCCATCCGCGCCGAGGTTGCGTGCAACCTTGAACCACAAGGGGTCGATGCGGCGCACGCCCTGGGCGGTGGAAAACAGGATCGGCCAGACCGCGGCCACCGCGATCAAAAAGATGATCGCGCCGTCCCAGGTCGGGAAGGCCAGCACCGCCACCGGCATCCAGGCCAGCGGACTGATCATGCGCAGGAACTGAAAAGGTACGTGCGTGACCTCACGCATGCTGGCCTTCAGTCCGATCCCGACGCCGACCGGCACGCCGATCGCCACGGCCCACAACAATCCCATACCGATGCGATACAGGCTGGGATGGATGATGCTCCACAGGCTGCCGGACTCAATCAGCCGACCCAATGCCTCGAACGTCGGCGCCGGGGCAAAACCCGAGAAGGTGGCGATGTTGTCATCGTGCTGGATGACCCAGCCGCCCAGCCACCACAGTCCGAGCAGCAGGGCGATACCGGCGCTCGGATAGGCCAGGCGCGACAGCGCCCAGCGCCGCAACCCGGCCCAGTCCACATACCGCTTCAAGGCGGCGTTCTTGAAACCGCCCATGCCCATCTCGTGCACCGTCATATTTTGACCACCTCGGCACGCACATAGGGGTCGGTGGGATCGACGCCGGGCAGCTTGGCCCATTCGGACCAGTCACCGTATTTCTGGATGGCCGCCTTGACGTGGGTGTAATTGACCAGGTCCTTGGCCACGAACTCGGGATCGAGCTTGTTGAGGAAGGTCTTGTCCCCGGCCACCAGGGTCTTGTTCATTTCCTCCACGATCATCTTGGTCGCCGAAGGATAAGGCCAGGGCTGGAAGTCGATGCGTCCGTTATGCCACTGGTCCTCATGCTGGATCGCCGGCGGATCGGCATAGGCCTTTTCGTTGTAGAAGGTCATCGCGCGCTCGACCACCTTGGCGGGCATGGGCAGATAGCCCTTGCCGTTCTTCGACAGCATGTGCGCGACCTCCTGCTTGTGATCCTGGGTATAGACCTGGGCGCGCACCACCGCATTCATCACCTTCTGGGTCCAGGCCGGCTTGGCCTTCACCGTGTTCTCGTTCATGCACACCACGCAGCAGGGGTGGTTTTCCCACATGTCGCCGGTGAAGCGCAGCATGGTCCCGCCGGCCAGCAGCTCGCCGGCCGCGTTGAACGGTTCGGCCACGATGTAGGCGTCGATCTTTCTGGACGCCAGCGCCGGCGGCATATCCGGCGGCGGCATGATCATCAGATTGACTTCATCCGGCGCCAGCGGCGCGCTTTGCGGCTTGATCACCGCCTTGAGTCCGGCCTTGCGCAGCGCCATCTGCAGCAGGATGTTGTGCATGGAATACCAGTAGGGCACGGCGACCTGCTTGCCTGCCAGCACCTTGAAGGCCGCGGCGCCGTCGACGTCCGTCGTCTTGACGTGACGACCGACGATCACGCCGGAACCGTTGATGTGGGCCCAGCCCATCACCTTGACCGGGAAGTTGTTGTTGTAGCGCATCCATACCGGAATGGGATTCAGCAGATGCACCAGGTTGAACTTGCCCGCGGCGAAGCCCTCCACCAACGGCGACCAGCCGCGGATCAGCGTGGGCTTGGCCACCTTGAGGCCTTCGTCCTCGAAGTAGCCGTTGGCGTGCGCCACCAGCAGGGCGGTCGCATCGGTGATCGGGATGTAGCCGATGCGCACGACCTCATCCTCCGGCGGCGCGGGATCCGCCATCAAACCGCTCGGCAGCATCATGCCCGCAGCCAACCCTCCCATGGCAAGTAGATCCATCAGAAAATCACGTCGACTCATCTCGTGCTTGAAGATGTAATCCAGTTCGTCGTCTTTCTGCTTACTCATGGGTCAAACCCTCATTTCCACAGGTTGATTTAAGGTTCAGGCTGCGGCCCGCGAGGCCGCAAGATTCTTCGGTGCGTTCGGGTCGATGGCGGACACCTCGTTGCCGACCAGCTGCTCGAACTGCTTCATCAGGACCTCACGCTGACGGCTGAAATCCGCCTTGGTGCGATCGCGCGGGAAATCCATGTCGACGTTCATCTCGCCGACGATACGGCCCGGGTTGGCCGCCATGATCAGTACCCGGTCGGCCATGGCCACCGCCTCGTCGATGTCGTGCGTCACGATCACCATCGACAGCCCTTCCCTGCGCGCTATCTGCGCCACCTCGTCCTGCAGCGACATGCGGGTGAATGCGTCCAGGGCCGAAAACGGTTCGTCCAGCAACAGGACCTCAGGCGAGGTCGCCAGAGAACGGGCCAGCGCCACGCGTTGCTGCTGCCCGCCCGACAGGTCCTGGACCCTGGCATCGGCCTTGTCAGCCAGCCCGACCATGTTCAGCAGACGGTCCACCTTGTCCGGATCGCGGCTGCCCGCGAAGACCAGTCCGAGTCCGGCGTTCTGCCGCACCGACATCCAGGGATAAAGCGAAGGCTTCTGGAACATCATGTTCCACTTGGCGCTGGGCTGACTGATCTGGCTGCCGTTGATGCGTATGCAGCCGTCGCTCGGCAGCAGCAGCCCCGCCAGCATGTGCAGCAGGGTCGACTTGCCGCAGCCGCTGCGTCCGATGAGCGCCACCCGTTCGCCGGGGGCGATATTCAGATCGATGTCCTTCAGAGTCGGCGCCGACTGCCCCTTGAAGGTATGGGATACGAAGTCAATCGAGATTCTTGCGCCCATGGGAACGCTCCTGCTATGGCCTTGCAAACCCTGGTTGCAGGGATCGTGCCACTGGCCGAAAAGGCGGGCTGCAGGCCACAAGCGAGCGTTGGGGTGACAAAAGCAGGGCCATGAGGTGCCCGCATTGCCGACAATGTCCGACAAAGTCGCCCTGACATGGACAGGCAATCGATCAGTCGGACGGCACCGCCAACACGGCGCATACTCTGGCATCAGAATTGCAAAGCTCAGGTAAGCGGATACGACGCACTGTCACCCATTCAACCCTGACGAGGTATTACCGGTATGACCAAAAGCGAAATGAGAACCGCCATCCTGAACGCCAAGCAGGCACTCGGCCTGACCTGGGAGGCTCTGGGCCAAACGGCCGGCCTGTCGGCGGAATTCACCTGTTCCGCCTGCCTGGGCATGAACAGTCTGAAAAAGGATGCAGCCGACGCCCTGTGCGCGGCGCTGGAGCTGCCAGCCGAGGTATCGGCCGCCCTGCAGGCCTTTCCGAAAAAGGACTGGGACCAGCTCGTCCCCACCGATCCCCTCATTTACCGCTTTTACGAAATCACCGGCGTGTACGGGGAAACCTTCAAGGAGATCATCCACGAGAAATTCGGCGACGGCATCATGAGCGCCATCGACTTCACCACGAGCGTCGAAAAACTGGAGGACCCCAAGGGGGACCGGGTGGTCATCACCCTCAACGGCAAGTTCCTGCCCTACAAATCCTGGTAAACAAACGGCGGACTGGCTTTTCATCCAGCCGGTCCGCCGCCTTCACCGAGCACACGATGCGCGCCGCTCCCGGGCGCAGGCTGTTGGGCGCGGCCCTGATGGCAATCTGTCATGCCTGGCCCGCGACGGCACGCAGCGACGCCATGGACCTCTCACGCCCCGCGCCGCAGGAAACCTGCATGTACTGTCATGGCGCGGAGGGGCGGGTCGATACGCCCGACATTCCGCAAATCGCCGCCCAGAACCCGCTTTACCTGCTGACCCAGTTGCGCGCCTACCGAACCGGCGCCCGGCTCGATCCGGGGCGCTACATGCTGTCGGCCACCATGCTGCTGAACGACGGGGAACTGAAACAGGCGGCTGACTACTTCGCCGGACTCCCGGCGCCAAAACCCGTAAGACTCGCACCAAACGACAGCAAGCCGGGCGCCCGACTCTACTGGCAGGGCCGGGCCGGTCTCGTGGCCTGCGTCGCCTGTCATCCGCCGACCGGCCATCCGTTCGCCTTCGATTATCCGCGCCTCGCTGGCCTGAACGCCGGCTACCTAGCAACCCAGCTGCGCGCCTACCGCTCCGGCAAGCGGCGCACCGATCGTTTCGCGGTCATGCGCCGGATTGCCGTGCGCTTGAGCGATCGTGATATCGCCGAGGTCGCAGCCTATCTCGGTTCAAAAACACGCGTCGACCGGCGCTGAACGGCGCCGGGCAACCCAAGTCGGGATCAAGGCCCACACAGATCCAGGCTCAGCGCACGCAGCCGCGCCCGGGCATCGACGTCGTATGCCTGGG
>JARRKE010000075.1 GCA_037388465.1 Gammaproteobacteria bacterium | reverse complement strand
CTGGCCGTCGTCATGATCGTCATCATGCTCGACAAGGCCTACGTATACTGGCGCTATGCGCGCCCCTCGCAGACCCTGATGCGCCTGGTCTACAACTACGGCTCCGCCTGGACCGAGCTGGAGCGCGAGGTGGCGGTCGCCAATCCCAACAACCACTTCGCCCGCTTTTTGCGGGTGATCCTGCAGGAGCGCGACAAGCCCGTGTGGTGGACGGAATCGCGCGCAGGCGACGAGGCGCTGGAGGTCGAGCGGTCGTTGAGCCGCGGGTTGTGGGTGCTGGAGACCATAGTCACCGCTGCCCCGCTGCTCGGCCTGCTGGGCACCATCAACGGCATGATGAACGCCTTCGACCTGTTCGGCGCCAAGGGGCTGGTGGATCCGCACGGGGTGACCTCCGGCGTGGCCGAGGCGCTGATCGCCACCGCGCTGGGACTGCTCATCGCGCTGGTCGCGCTGTTCGGGTTCAACTTCTTCTCGCGGCTGCAGTCGCGCACCCTGGACGAGATGGAGCGTCTCGGCACGCGGCTGATGGACCGGGCGCGCCTGGACGTGCATGAGCAGGAGGCAGTCGCATGAAGCTGCCCCGGTCGCGCACCTATCGCCGCGGGCGTATCGAGATCATCCCGATGATCGACGTGATGTTCTTTTTGCTGGCGACCTTCATGCTTGCCTCGTTGTCCATGCAGAACCTGCACTCGCTGCCCGTGAACCTGCCACAGGGCTCGGCGTCGCCCGCGCACCCCACGGCACCCGTCACGCTGACGGTCACCCGGGACAACCGCATCCTGCTGAACCGGACGCACGTCACGCTCAAGACCCTGACGCAGACCCTGAAGCCGCTGCTCAAGGGCGATGACCCGGCCGTCATCGTGGCCGCCGACGAATCCGCCAAGGATGGGGTGGTGGTGCGCGCGATGCTCGAGGCGCGCCATGCCGGGGTCAGACGCTTCCTGATCGCCGTGCGTCAGCAATGACCGAAACGGTTTTATGGGGCGTGCCGCGCGCGGACAATCCCGCGCGGCGTCTGGTCTGGACCGTGCCGCTTGCACTGCTGCTGGTGCTGCTGGCGCTGCTCGCGGTCGGTCGCCTGATCAGCCTCGCGCCGAAAAAGCCGCATCACGAGCGGCCCGTCGAGGCGCGCATCTACGAGCTGCCCTCCTCCAAGGCCTCTGCGCCCAGCCGGGCATCGCGGGGGGCGTCGGCAGGAACCGCCACACCGAGCCGGTCCGGGACGCAGGCCGCGGCACGGTCCGAACATTCGACCGCAGCGCACAGCAGGGGCAGGGCGTCGCACGCGTCGCAGTTGGTGCATCAGGGTCGACTGCCCAGGCAGGCGGCGCAGGCCGCCACGCATCAGGGGCAGCCCACGCATCACACCCGGCAGATCAACTGGGCGGGGATGAACGGGCAGATCAACTCCGCGGTGTCGTCGGTGTTGAACCGGGCATCCTTCGCGCAGGTTCACGATCCGCACACCCTGGTGGCGCATTACTACCTGGCCACGGTGCTGCGGGCGCTGCAGCGCACTGGCGACATGAACTACCCGGGGCAGCTGACCGGCGAACCCGTGGTCACCATGGTGATCGACAGCCAGGGTGAGCTGGTCGCGCTGCGCCTGGTGAACTCCTCCGGCAACGACCGGCTGGACCGCGCCGCCGAACAGATCGTGCGGCAGACCGCGCCGTTCCCGCCTTTCCCGGCGGCGCTCGAAAAGCGCACGCCGCGGCTCAAGCTCACCATCAACATGAAATTCCGGGGCAACAAGAATCTCCTGCCGGAATAAGCCACCGCTGCGATACGCGCCGTGTTCTATAGCGATTGGCTATCGCAAAAATTTAAATAATGAATTAGCTGGATTACCAATCGGGGTCCAGACTCGAAACAGGTCGGGCGGCATAACGCCCGGCCGGTGATTCCGCGAGGAGGAAACGACAGGTCGGCGTGCGCCGTGCTTCTTCACCGTCGCCGATGCCAGGCGCAACTTTGCGTCGAAGGTCTATACCTGGGAAGGCACCCGGGACCTGGTCGGTCACAACGCCCGGGAATCACGACAGTTCCAGACGGAACGACCTGAAGAGAATCTCAGCCAACATCGGAGGAGAAAGATGGACGAAAAAACTGACACGACCGCAGGCAAGTGCCCGGTCATGCATACGTCTGTTGGAGTGAAGTCGAATCGCGACTGGTGGCCGAACCAGCTGAACCTGAAGCTACTCCAGCAAAACTGCCCCATGGGCAATCCCATGAGCGAGGACTTTAACTACACCGAGGCATTCAAGAAGCTCGACCTCGGGGCCGTGAAGAAGGACCTGTACGCGCTGATGACCGATTCGCAGGACTGGTGGCCCGCAGATTACGGTCACTATGGGCCGCTGTTCATCCGCATGGCATGGCACGGTGCGGGCACCTATCGCATGGGAGACGGGCGCGGTGGTGCGGGCTCGGGGCAGCAGCGCTTCGCGCCGCTCAACAGCTGGCCCGACAATGTGAATCTCGACAAGGCGCGCCGGCTGCTGTGGCCGATCAAACAGAAGTACGGCAACAGGATCTCCTGGGCCGACCTCATGATCCTAACCGGCAACTGTGCCCTGGAGTCGATGGGCTTCAAGACCTTCGGCTTCGGCGGCGGACGCGAAGACGTCTACGAGCCCGAGGAAGACACGTACTGGGGGGCGGAAACCGAATGGCTTGGAGATACTCGGCACACCGGTGATCGGGATCTCGAAAATCCTCTGGCTGCCGTGCAGATGGGTCTGATCTACGTGAACCCGGAAGGGCCGGGCGGCAAACCGGATCCGATTCAATCCGGCAGGGAAGTTCGAGAGACCTTCGCGCGCATGGCGATGAACGATTACGAGACCGTGGCGCTCACCGTCGGCGGCCATACCTTCGGCAAATGCCATGGGGCCGGCGATGCGGCGCTGGTCGGGCCTGCGCCTGAGGCGGCCCCTATTGGAGAGCAGGGCCTCGGCTGGAAGAGCAGCTATGGAAGCGGCAAAGGCGGCGATCAAATCGGCAGCGGTCTGGAAGGGGGATGGACGCCGACCCCGACGCAGTGGGACAACAGCTATCTGGACATGCTGTTCGGCAACGAGTGGGAGCTGACCAAAAGCCCGGCGGGCGCCTGGCAGTGGACGCCGAAAGAGGCGACGGCCAGGAATATGGCGCCGGCCGCCGACGATGCGTCCAGGCGGGTTCCGATCATCATGACCGACGCGGACATGGCGATGCGTATGGACCCGATCTACGAGCCGATTGCGCGGCACTTCCACGAGAACCCGGAAGAACTGGCGGACGCCTTCGCCCGTGCCTGGTTCAAGCTGACCCACCGCGACATGGGACCGAAGGCCCGCTACCTCGGCCCGGAGGTTCCGGCAGAGGAACTGATCTGGCAGGACCCGGTACCGGTGGTCGATCACGCGCTGGTCGACGCGGCCGACATCGCCGATCTCAAGGCGCGGGTTCTTGGCTCGGGGCTGTCCGTATCCGAGCTGGTCTCGACCGCCTGGGCCTCGGCGGCCACCTTCCGCGGCTCCGACAAGCGCGGCGGGGCGAACGGGGCGCGTATCCGCCTTGCGCCGCAGAAGGACTGGGAGGTCAACCAGCCCGCCCGGTTGGCGGAGGTGCTGAAAACCCTGGAGGGTATCCAGGGCGAGTTCAACACCGCGCAGACCGGCGGCAAGAAGCTCTCGCTTGCCGACCTGATCGTGCTGGGCGGTTGCGCCGCCATCGAGCAGGCGGCGAAGGACGCCGGGGTCGATGTGGAGGTGCCCTTCGCGCCGGGGCGCACGGACGCCGCGCAGGAGCAAACCGACGTGGACGCCTTCGCCGTGCTCGAACCGATGGCGGACGGGTTCCGCAATTACCAGAAGGCCAAATACAGCGTGTCGGCCGAGGAGTTGCTGGTCGACAAGGCGCAGCTCCTGACCCTGACCGCGCCTGAGATGACGGTCCTCGTCGGCGGCATGCGCATGTTGAACGCCAACGTCGGACAGTCGCAACATGGCGTTTTCACCAGGCGCCCCGAGACGCTGACCAACGACTTCTTCGTCAACCTGCTCGACATGAGCACCGAGTGGAAGGCGACCTCGGAAGACGGCGACGAGTTCGAGGGACGCGACCGCGCAACGGGCGAACTGAAGTGGACCGCCACCCGCGTCGACCTTGTCTTCGGTTCGAACTCGCAGCTCCGCGCGGTCGCGGAGGTCTACGGGCAGGACGATGCGCAAGAAAAGTTCGTGCAGGACTTCGTGACGGCCTGGAACAAGGTCATGAATGCAGATCGCTTCGACCTTGCCTGATCTTGGCCGAACGACCTTTCCACGAAGGCTTCCTGGCGAGGGTGTGTGACGGACGGGCGCAGGGACGCGCCCCTTGATGAACGATCGCCGTTCGAGAGAAACCCGCCTGCGCAGAGAGGCCTGACCATGAATCTGTACACGCGTCGCGTTGCCGCACCGGCCTCCCGCCGCCAGCCGTATCGTCGCCTGAAACAGGTTGGCGTGCTTGGATTCCTGTTCTTTTTCGCCAAAGGCATGGTCTGGCTGGCTGCCGCGGCCTGGATGTTGTGGTAGCGGCTGTCGCTGTCGATTCCTCGTCCCGGTGTCACTTAAGCGCGGTTTTTTCTCAGCGCCGGTTCGAACCGCACGCCGGATCCGGCCGGCTGGTTATTAATTGGCCGATTTGTTGGTCAAGCGGCTTTCTGGGTTATTCTCCGCGTTGTAAGTTTATGTCAAGAAGCCGGTAGGAGCGGGCTTCACGCATTGGACAGTACGTCGGGCGCGGGACATGCCCGAATGCTGGCTGGCAATCATCATTCTCGAATCATGTCCGAAGCGTTCATTTCGCCTGATCTGCTGGAGCGGCTGCCTGCCGCTGTGATCTTGTTCGTCGGTGACCGCCTGCGTTACGTCAACCCCGCGACTGCTGATCTGCTCGAGGCGGAGAGCCCGCAGGTGCTTATCGGGCGGTCGGTCATGGAGTTCATTCATCCACTGGATCAGGCCCGCATCACGGCGCGGATCCGCCGCGCGGAGCAGAGTCCCCACACCAACCCGCCCACCGAGTTTCGCATTCACACCTGCAAGGGAAATCTGCGGGTCGTCGGCCTGACCAGCGTGACGTATGAAACGGGAGAGACCAACGGCGTGCTCGCAGTCTTCATGGACATGACTGCCCGTTCGGAGATGGAGGCGCGGCTGCGTGAAAGCGACGAGAACTTCCGCGCCATGCTGGAAAACATGCAGGACGTTTTTTACCGCACCGATGCGGAAGGGATCACCCGCTTCGTGTGCCCCGCGGTACGCAACGTGCTCGGTTTCGAGGCGGAGGAGATCATCGGGCGCCCGGCGGCGGATTTCTATCCTGACCCTAATGATCGTCAGATACTGAAAGACGCCATCTTGCGCGACGGTGCCGTGCGCGACTTTCCGGGGCAGATGGTCTGCAAGGACGGACGGGTGATCGACATCTCAATCAGCACGCGGGCGCTGTACGATGAGGAAGGCCAGTTCGCCGGCGTCGAGGGTATCTGGCGTGATATCACCGAGCGCCGGAATCTGGAGCGCGAGTTGGAGCGCCGTGCCACGATTGACCCGCTCACCGGTATTCACAACCGCGCCGCAATTCTGGATAGGATCGTAGAGGGCGTGAGCCGCAGCCGGCGCCACAATCGACCGTTCACGCTTTTATCGCTTGACCTCGATCATTTCAAGGCGGTCAACGACCGTCACGGCCATTTGGCCGGTGACCATGTGCTGCGCTGTTTTGCCGATGTGGTGCTCGGGCAGTTGCGCAGCGAGGATCACTTTGGCCGTTTGGGCGGCGAGGAATTCTGCATCCTGCTTGAGGAATTGGAGCGGGAAAAGGCCGAAAAGGTGGCTGAGCGCATTCGCGCCGCCGTCGACGACATGGTTTTTCAGGATGTACAGGCCGGTTCGCTGAGCATCTCGGTCAGTATCGGCGGCGTGTATTGCAGCGCCGACGTGCAAAGCATCGAGCAGTTGCTGGACCTTGCCGACCATGCGCTGTATGAGGCCAAGCGTAACGGTCGCAACCGGGTGTTCTGGATGGCAGGGGGCAACTGCGAAGGATGAAACCGACTCTCACACCCGGCATTACCTACGAACACAAGTTCGTGATTCCTGCCTCGAAAACGGTGCCCGCGCTGTACCCGGAAGCGCAGGAGTTTTTGGCCATGCCGGAGGTTTTCGCCACCGGGTTTCTGGTCGGCTTTCTGGAATGGGCCTGCATCAAGGCCGTCAATCCACATCTGGACTGGCCGCAGGAGCAGACGGTCGGGACGCACATCGACGTCAGTCACGAGGCGGCCACGCCGCCGGGGCTGGAGGTTACGGCAACCGTCGAGTTGATCGAGGTGGATGGCCGAAGGCTGGTTTTTGCCGTCGAGGCCCACGACGGCATGGATTTGATCTCCAAGGGGCGGCACGAGCGCTTCGTGATCGACAAAACGCGATTCGACGCCAAGGTCAGGGAAAAGCGGGGCGACGCGTAGCCGAGACGTAGGGCGGTTTCGCCTGCGGTTTAAGGTTGGATTAAGTCCGGTGTACTAGGGTTTAGGTATACCAACGAGCATCGGAGTCCGACCATGTACGAGACCGTTGCAATACGTTCGAAATCCCCTTCGCTGGCCCTCATCGCCCTGGTTTTGGCCCTGTTGTTGCCGCTGCCGGCGCTTGCCTCCGCCAATGGTGCGCTCAACGTCGAGACGCAGGCGGGCCCCGATACCCGGATCAGTGCCGTACAGGTCGCCCCCCAGGAGACCCGCTACCTGGTACGCGGCGAGGTGCGCCTGCTGCCGGATCCGCTGCCGCATTCCAATCCGGGGCGGGTCGTATTGGAGGCCGTAGCGGACGGCAAGGTGGTGGCACACAGCGAGGCGGTGGTGTACCGCGTGGTCACGGCGAATCGGCGTGACCGGCTGTTCGGCTTCCGTGCCACCCTGCCCCGCCAGCTGCCGCCGGAGACGGTGCTGCGCATCCGCCACCTGCCCGCAGCCCGCTGAAGCAGGGCGCCACCCCTCGTCAGAAGCTCACACCCATGCGTGTGCCGACGACCCAGGTTCCGTCCTGGGTCGGATCGAAACCGCTGTGTGCAATGTGCTGTAGATCGGCGGTTACGGTCAGGCCTTTCGCTACCTCCATGCGCCCGTAGATCTCGGCCTGGGTGAGATCGCTGTGCGGGTCGGTGAGCTCATCCGACGCATAGGTCTGTGACACCCCGGCGCCGATGATCACCCTGTCCAGCGGGTAGCTGTAAGCCAGGCCGAGAAATCCGGCAGCGGCCTGTACCTTGGGGTCGGCCCAGCCGGCGCGCAGATTCCACTGTCCCTTGCCCAGCCCGCCCGAAAGATTGCCGTAAACGCCGCTGGCCGGGTTCTCGCTCAATCGATCGTCGTCGATGCCGTCCCCATCGGTATCGTGCTTGCGCGTGTTCGTCCAGTAGCCCAGGTTCGCCGTCATGCTGTTTCCCGCCCATTGTCCCTCCAGCGCCGCGAAGGCGCCGTTGCCGTCGCGGCCCAGATCGAACGCGCAGCGATAGCAGGGCTCGATGCCGGTGGCGTTGGAGAGCACGGCCGCAAGGCCGAAACCGCCGCCGAGGCCGGCGTTGTAGGCCATGCCGAGCGTGGCGGCGGGCATGTCGATGGTGGGGTTGTGGAGAAACGATGTGCCCATGAACTGGGTGAACTCGTCGCTGGCGACGTCGTTGCCGTCGATCCAGCCGGACACGTCGATCAGGCCCCCGGCCAGCGATCCGGCGCCCACGTCGTGCCGATAGAACAGCTGCCAGGCGACGATGCGGCCCTCGTCGTTGTTGTCCAGCGTTTCGCCGACGCTGGCGTTGGCCTCCGGCAGGACGCTGCTCACCCCGTCGGTTATCGGCGTGGTGGCGCCTTTGACCTCGACTTCGAGGGCGCCCCCGGCGAGGGGGGCGCTGATGCTCAAGTCGATGGCGCCGCTGAATTCGTCCTTGACGTCCTGCCCGGCGATGGTGGACTGCCCCGCATGCTGGTACGTGCCGATGACAATGCCCTCGATGGTGGCATCCTCGGCTTGTACCGTGCCCGCGAACAGGAGCGAGGCGCAGGCTGCGGACAGCAGGTGGCTGGGCCGAGCCGGGGCTCGGCTGACGTGTGGTTGTTGCATGTGATCCCCGTTATGTCATGTAACGTTATAACGTTTAATTCAGTTTGCGCGGTATGGCAAGTCAGTAGCCGCCCTTTTTACCGACGCCGACGTAGGCGAACTCCCAGCTGACATCGAACGGTGCCCACCACTTGGCAACCCCCGTTTCCTTGTCCGTGTGGCGGTAGAAGCCCTGGTAGGGCGGCGGTGCGATGTGATAGGTCAGGCGGTATTTGCCGGGGCCGTCGAGTTTGACGTTGGCGCCGTAATGCGGACCGTCATTGGCGACCATGGCCATGAAGGCGCCGATGGCGGACCAGTCGCTACCGATCTTTTCCAGCCGGTAGGTAATGCCCAGGTAGGGCACCCATTCGCCCGGTCCGAACCCGTTGGGGTTTTTTGCCTGGGCGCGGATATCGGCCTCGAGATGCACGTCGGCATTCCCGCTCATGCCAGGCATCATGGGTTCCATCATCACCGGCTGCAGATACACCGCACCGATCTCCATGCCGTTGCGCTCCACCGGCTTGCCGATCTGGATTTCCGCCGCCTGCGCGACCCCCGCGGCCAGCAGCGTGGCCGTGGTGATGAGGCTGGAAAGGATCATGAGTTTGCTTTGCATGGTTGGTCTCCTTTTGGGACGCTGATTAAATTAATGAGAATCATTTACATTTTTGAGCAAAAAAACACGCTCAACTACCGGCCAGGGCGGGCCACCAGGCCGCCGCGACCGCCAAGGCGCCGGTGGTCCCCGGCAATAGCACGATTGCGGCATGCACACCGCGCAGCCCCTGGCCGGCGAGAATGCGCCGCCCAAGGTCTATTCCCCACAACAAGGCGCCGGCCAGCAGCACGAGCTTGATGGTTACCGCCCACTGTCCCGGCAGGTCCGCGAACAGTTCTCCCCCCAGGCCCAGCAGCAGGGAAACCATGGCCACCGGTGCGAACTGATAACCCAAAGCCACAAACCGGGCGTGAAAACCGCCGCCTGCGCCGAGTTTTCCGGCGAGCCATGCCGCCGCGGCGTTGAGGGTGCCGAGCACCAGGGTGAAGGCCAGCATGATTGCCAGCATCCAGCCGACGATCAGGAAAAAATCCAGCCACACGAACACTTCACGTGATCCGGGGTGGTTGACCATCAGCCAGCCGGGGCCGGGATTGCCGATCCAGTACATACCGTGATTGATGGCCCAGACGCCGATGTGTTGGCGTAGCCATTGGTACTCTGGAAGGACCAGCCACAGGAAACCGCCCAGGGCGACACCGGTACCCAGCAGCAGGAACCACAGTTCCGAGACGGCGGGATGGTGATGTTGGATCTCCGCCACCTCGGCGCCCGGTGCCCGCAGCCGCAAACCCAGCCCGCCGCGCCGCCCGGGCTGGACGCAACGCATGCACATGACGCAATGGCGGCTTTCGGTCTTGCGGTTGATGTCGATCATGAGAAAACCGATCAGCAGCGCGGCCAGCAGCGTGCCCCCGAACACCTCCAGCAAGGCGCCAGGATAGTCGCGCACACCGACCGTCTGGCCGAGGATGGTGATCAGCACGAAACTGAGGATGGGCGTGCCTTCCCAGCGCAGCCAGGCGGGGACGGGGCGTTTCAGGCCGATGCGGTTCATCCACTGCGATGCCGCCCCCATGGGGCACAGCACCCCGCACCAGCTGCGCCCGCTGACCAGCACCGAGAGGAACACCAGCGGAAACCACAGTCCCCAGATCAGCCAGTTGCTGAACGCCGCCAGCCGGGTCGCCGTGGGGCTGGCGGGCAGCAGCACCGGACCCAGCAGCAGGGCGAGGAATGCCACGAACATGAAGGCGTGCACCCATGGCAACCAGGGTCGCAGCCGCGCAGCGGCATGCTCGACCTGGGCGGCGACCGACCCCTGTTTGGGCCCGGTGGCGGTTTGCTCGACCTTGACCGGGATCGGGAACGGCGTCATTGGGCTCACTGGGTCGGGTTCCCGCTCAGGAGGCGCGTTCCGCGGTTGCGGTCCGGCGTTGACGGTTGCTGCCGAACAGCTGCATCAGGGTGTAGATGCCGATCAGCGTCACCGCATAGAACAGCACCTGGATACCCATGGGGCGGTCGTTGTATCCGACCAGGATGTGTAGCAGCGTGCCCAGCCAGCTGTCCTGCTGAAGCAGCCAGGCGCTGTCCCACACCTGCTGGGAGATGGCAGGGAGCAGGCCGGCCTGGTTCAGGTAACCGGCTGCGTTCGCCGCCAAGCCGGCCGCAAGCAACAGCACCAGCCAGCCGGTGATGGTGAAGAAGTGTCCGATGGGAATGGCCAGCAGGCCCCGGTAGATGACGAAACCCAGCACGGCGCCTCCTACCAGGCCCAGCAGACCGCCCAGCAGCAGCGCGCCGTTGCCCGCGCCGCTGGCCGACAGCCCGTAAAGGAACAGCGCGGTTTCCGAGCCTTCACGCAACACCGCGAACAGGGTGACCAGTGCCAGTGCCGACAGCGGTTTGGCGCCGACGCTGACATCGTGGCCGACCTGTTTCATTTGCGCGGCCAGCTGGCGCCCGTGGGCGCTCATCCAGACGTTGTGCCAGGTCAGCATGGCGACGGCGGC
>JARRKE010000074.1 GCA_037388465.1 Gammaproteobacteria bacterium | reverse complement strand
CGCAGGTGCCGTATCAGGGTGAAACCTACGACTTCGGCAAGCCGTTCGCGCGCATGAGCGTGCGGGATTCGATCCTGCATTTCAATCCGGACCTCAGTGTCAGCGATATCGACACGCTCGATGCGGCGCGCAAGGTGGCCGGGAAACTCGGTATTCCGCTCAAGGACAGCTACGGGCTCGGCAAGGTGCAGATCGAGATATTCGAAAAGACCGTCGAGCACCGCCTCAAGGACCCGACCTTCATCACGGACTATCCCACCGAGGTCTCGCCGCTGGCGCGACGCAACGACCAGGATCCGTTCGTCACCGACCGCTTCGAATTCTTCGTCGGCGGGCGCGAGATCGCCAATGGCTTCTCGGAGTTGAACGACTACGAGGACCAGGCTGAGCGTTTCCAGCGCCAGGTGCAGGAGAAGGAGGCGGGCGACGAGGAGGCCATGCACTTCGACGCCGACTACATCCGCGCCCTGGAGCACGGCATGCCGCCGACGGCGGGAGAGGGCATCGGCATCGACCGTCTGGTGATGCTGTTTACCGATTCCCCGTCCATCAGGGACGTGCTGCTGTTCCCCCACATGCGTCCGGAGGCGGCAAAGGGCGCCTGAACAGTCGCCGCGCTTTGGTTATCTCAGGCAAAAAAGTGGGACGGCAGGTTTAACCTGCCGCCTGCGTTGGACACGCACAGCCGCCGGCCAGGTGGCACAAAGCCGCCTGCTCAAGATGCGTTCATGAACGAAAGGGAATCTTTGGTGCCGGGAGCGAGAATCGAACTCGCACGGTGTCACCACCACCGGATTTTGAGTCCGGCGCGTCTACCAGTTCCGCCATCCCGGCGCGGAAGGGGCACAGTTTAATGCAACTGACCAAAGAGGCAACCATTGTCGATCGGCCGATGCTAACATCGCCCGCCATGCAGCTTGCCGACTTCGATTACGAACTCCCGCCGGAACTGATCGCCCAGCACCCGCCCGAGGTGCGGGGCGCCAGCCGGCTGTTGTGTCTGCTGCCGGGGCGTGAGGTGCTGGCGCATGTGCGGGCCAGCAAGGCGCCGCGCCCGGGTGCGATGCTGCTGCTCGAGGATGCCATCCAGGCGCGCGTGTTGGGACGCGACGAGGATCTGTTTCGTCTCGAGTTCGTCACCGACGAGGATGTGGTGACGATGCTTGAACGCCACGGGCACATGCCCCTGCCGCCGTACATCACCCGGCCGGATGCGGACGAGGACCGCGAGCGCTACCAGACCGTGTATGCGCGGCATGCCGGGGCGGTGGCCGCGCCGACCGCGGGCCTGCATTTCGACCAGGCCATGCTGGACACGCTGCGCGAGCAGGGCGTCGAGTTCGGCTACGTGACGCTGCACGTGGGGGCCGGCACCTTCCAACCGGTGCGGGTGGAAAATATCCATGAGCACCGCATGCATGCCGAGTACATCAGCGTCGGGCAGACCGTCGTGGACCAGATCACCGCCTGCCGGCAGCGCGGCGGCCGGGTGATCGCCGTGGGTACCACCACGATGCGCAGCCTGGAAAGTGCCGCGCAAAATGGTGCGCTGGCACCCTTCGAGGGGGACACGCGGCTGTTCATCACACCCGGATATGAATTCCACGTGGTGGATGCGCTGCTGACCAATTTTCACCTGCCGCAGTCGACCCTGCTCATGCTGGTCAGTGCCTTCGGTGGTTACGAGCATGTCATGGCCGCTTATCGCCATGCGGTCGCTGAACGGTACCGCTTTTTCAGTTATGGCGACGCCATGTTTCTGGCCAGGCGGTGAAAGGCCGGTCGAGAATGAATGATCCGATGCGAACGGAAAACGGCTAATGGAATTCGAACTGTTGCACCGGGACGGCCTGGCGCGTCGCGGTCGTCTGAATTTTCCGCGCGGCGTGGTGGAGACGCCGGCCTTTATGCCGGTGGGTACCTACGGCACGGTGAAGGCCATGACGCCGGAGGAGCTCACCGGGCTGGGCGCGCAGATTATTCTCGGCAACACCTTTCATCTCATGCTGCGCCCCGGTACGGAGATCATCCGCCTGCACGGCGACCTGCACGACTTCATGCACTGGGAAGGCCCGATCCTGACCGATTCCGGCGGCTTCCAGGTCTTCAGCCTGGCCGAGATGCGGCGCATTTCGGAACAGGGGGTGAAGTTCCAGTCCCCCGTGGACGGCAGTCCGGTGACGCTTACCCCGGAGTCGTCCATGCAGGTTCAGCGGGAGCTGGGCTCGGACATCGTGATGATCTTCGACGAGTGCACGCCTTATCCGGCGACCGAACAGCAGGCCCGCGACTCGATGTCCCTGTCGTTGCGTTGGGCGGCGCGTTCCAAGGCGGCGCATGGCGACAATCCTGCAGCCCTGTTCGGTATCGTGCAGGGCGGCATGTATCCCGAACTGCGTGCGGAATCGGCGGCCGGTCTGGTCGACATCGGCTTCGACGGTTATGCCATCGGCGGGCTTTCGGTCGGCGAGCCGGAAGCGGAGCGGCTGATGGTGCTGGATAGCACCATGCCGTTGCTGCCGCAGGATCGGCCGCGTTATCTGATGGGGGTAGGCAAGCCGGAGGATATCGTCGAGGCGGTGCGGCGCGGGGTGGACATGTTCGACTGCGTGCTGCCCACCCGTAACGCCCGCAACGGCCATCTGTTCACGCATGAGGGTGTGGTGCGCATCCGCAACAGCAGCTATCAGCATGACACGCGCCCGCTGGACGAGCACTGTGGCTGCTACACCTGCCGGAATTATTCCCGTGCCTATCTGCGTCATCTGGACAAGTGCGGCGAGATTCTCGGTGCGCGTTTGAACACGATTCACAACCTTTTTTACTATCAGGAACTTATGCGCGGCCTGCGCGAAGCGATCGCCGCCGACACGCTCGATGCGTTCGTGGCGGAGTTTTACCGCCTGCGCTCGAAATCCGTGCCGAGTGTGTCATAATGCCGGCCCTTTAAGCGCTGGCCCACAAGCCGAGGACTGTCAAAATGAGCTTCTTCATTCACGACGCGATGGCCCAGAGCGGAGCACCCGCCGGCCAAGCCCCCGCCGGGGGCGGTCTGTCTTTCCTGATCATGATCGTCATCTTCTTTGCGCTCATGTATTTCATGCTGATTCGGCCTCAGCAGAAGCGCGCCAAAGAGCATCGGCAGATGGTCGAGGGCCTTTCCAAGGGCGACGAGATCGCGACGAACGGCGGCCTGGTCGGCAAGATCACCAACGTCGGCGACAACTTCCTGACCCTCGAGATCGGCACCGGCGTCGAGATCAAGGTTCAACGGCAGGCCGTTGCGCAGGTCCTGCCCAAGGGTACCCTCAAATCACAATAATCCCACCCTCAGGTCCACATGAATCGATATCCCCTGTGGAAGTATCTGCTGATCCTGGCCGTGTTGGTGGTCGGGACCGTCTACGCGCTACCCAACCTGTACCCGGAAGACCCGGCCATTCAGGTATCCCCCAGCGGCTCCAGCGAGGTCACTGAAGGCACGCTGCAGACCGTCGAGAGCGTGCTGAAGCAGCAGGGGTATCAGTACAAAAGCGCCAAGCGCCGCGGCGACAGCCTGCTGGTACGGTTCAACGACACCGAGACCCAGCTGGCGGCCGTGGACGTGATCAAGGCCGCTTTGGGCAACGGCTACGTGGCGGCCGTCAACCTGGCGCCATCGACGCCCGAGTGGCTGCGGCTGTTCGATGCGAAGCCCATGTATCTGGGTCTGGACCTGCGCGGCGGCGTTTACTTCCTGATGGAAGTGGACATGCAGGGCGTGCTCAAGCGCTCCTACCAGAATTACGCCGGGGAATTCCGCAGCTTCCTGCGTGAAAAGAACATCCGCTATGCCGATGTCAGCGATACGCAGCGCGGCGTGGTCCTGAAATTCCGCGACGCCAAGAGCCGGGATGCCGCGGAGAACGCGCTGCAATCGCAATACCACAGCGAGCTGGCTTTCAGCTCGGCGCAAACCGATAGCGGCTTCGAGCTGACGGCGGCCATGAGCAAGCAGGCCCAGGCGCAGACCGAGCGCTTTGCGGTGGACCAGAACATGACCACCCTGCGCAAGCGCGTCAACGAGCTGGGCGTGGCCGAACCGGTGATCCAGCAGCAGGGCGTCAATCGCATCGTCGTGCAGCTGCCCGGGGTGCAGGACACCGCGCGCGCCAAGGAGATCCTCGGCGCGACCGCCGCGCTGGAGTTCCGCCTCGTCGACGAACAGGCCAACCCCTACGACGCGGTGCGCAGCGGCGAGATCCCGCCCGGCGACAAGCTTTATCACGAGCGCAATGGCCAGCCGATCCTGCTCAAGAATCGCGTCATGCTCACCGGTGACTACATCACCGACGCCTCGTCCGGTCTGGACCAGCAGAGCGGCACCCCGGCGGTGTTCATCACCCTGGACGGCAAGGGCGCGCGGCTCTTCTCCCGCGCCACACGCGAGAACGTCAAAAAGCTCATGGCGGTGGTCTATATCGAGACCAAGCCGGAAGTGAAAAAGGTCGGCGACAAGCTGATCAAGACCACCCGCAAGGTGGAAGAGGTCATCAACGTCGCCCGCATCCAGGAGCAGCTCAGCAAACGCTTCCAGATCACCGGCCTGGACAATCCGCGCGAGGCGCGCAACCTGGCGCTGCTGCTGCGCGCCGGCGCACTGGCGGCCCCGATGCAGATCGTCGAGGAGCGTACCGTCGGACCGAGCCTGGGCAAGGACAACATCGAGCAGGGCTTCAAGTCCGCGGTAATCGGCCTGATCCTGGTGGTGATCTTCATGGCCCTGTATTACCGGGTCTTCGGCCTGATCGCCAACCTCGCCCTGGTGCTCAACCTGGTGTTGATCGTCGCCATCATGTCGATGATACAAGCGACCCTGACGCTGCCGGGTATCGCCGGTATCACCCTGACCATCGGTATGGCGGTGGACGCCAACGTGCTCATATTCGAGCGAATACGCGAGGAATTGCGCAACGGCAATTCGCCGCAGGCGAGTATCCAGGCCGGCTATGAGCGCGCCTTCGGCACCATCGCCGACTCGAATATCACCACGCTGATCGCGGCCCTGATCCTGTTCATCTTCGGTACCGGTCCGGTGAAGGGGTTCGCGGTGACCCTGTCGATCGGTATTGCCACCTCGATGTTCACGGCCATCATGGGCACGCGCGCGGTCGTCAACCTGATCTACGGCAGGCGGCGCGTGAAGTCGCTGGCGGTTTAAGGAGAAAGGACGATGTTCCGTATCAACACGCACATCGACTTCATGGGTAAGCGTTACCTGTGGATGTCGATTTCAGTCACTCTCGTCCTGCTGTCCATCGTCGCCCTCGCGGTGCGCGGCCTGAACTTCGGTATCGATTTCACCGGCGGGACGGTGATCGAGATCGGCTACAGCAAGCCGGCCGCGCTCGATCCCATCCGCAAAGCATTGGATGACGCGGGTTTCAAGGATGCCAAGGCCACTCACTTCGGAACCGCTCAGGATGTGCTGATCCGCGTGGCGCCGCAACGCGATGAGGAGCGCTCCAAGATCGGCGACCGGGTGTTCCAGACCCTTCAGAAACAGGCGAAGGATGAGACCCTGACGCTGCGCCGCGTGGAGTTCGTGGGGCCGAGCGTAGGCAAGGAGTTGCGCGAGGACGGCGGACTGGCGCTGATCTACACCATTATCGCCATCCTGATCTATGTCGCGTTGCGTTTCGAATATCGCTTTGCGGTCGGCGCGGTGGTCGCGCTGGTGCACGATGTGACGATCACGCTGGGCGTGTTCGCCGTCACGCATCTGGAATTCGATCTTACGGTGCTGGCGGCCCTGCTGGCCCTGATAGGTTATTCATTGAACGACACCATCGTGGTCTTCGACCGCGTGCGTGAAAACTTCCGCAGGCGCCGCAAGGGGACGCCGCTGGAAATCACCAACGAGGCGATCAATCAGACCCTGTCACGGACCATTATCACCTCGTTGACGGTGGTGCTGGTGCTGGTTTCGATGTTCTTCCTCGGCGGCAGCGTCATCCACGATTTCGCGCTCGCGCTGCTGGTCGGTGTCGTGGTCGGTACCTATTCCTCCATCTATATCGCCAGCGCGCTGGCGCTGGTGATGGGGGTCAGCAAGAAGGATCTCATGCCCGTGAAGAAAGAGGGGGCTGATCTCGATGGCCGGCCCTGACCTGAGCCGCTGATCTGCAGCCAACAAAAAGGCCGGAGCTTGCTCCGGCCTTTTTGTTGGGTATCCACGCTGTCTGCATCGCTTATCCCTGGCGGGCGCGCTTTACCTCATCGAGTGGGTCGGGTTCGTCCATGCGCGGCAGGATGCGCGCGCACAAGGGGCTGACCTTGCGGTCCTGGCAGCGGTCGGCATCGGCGGCGCGCAATGTCAGCTGAGCCCAGACGATAGAAATAGCCCATAGCAGGACGCCCAGTCCGACCGTACCCCAGCTGATGCCAGCGGTCTGGAGTGGGCCGCCCAACAGGCCGTAAACAATGCCTACGATGCCCGTCAGCCAGAATACGCCTATGGGCGCCGCGCAACAGCCGGCGCAGCCGTAGCGGCACACGGCGAGCGGTGGAATGATGACCGCTAGGACGCTTCGCTTCATGTCGTGCTCCCCCTCCCCGGTGGCTCATCGATGAGACTTATAGGAGTATTTGACCTGTGTATAGCACAAGTCACACGGGGATGAAACCGGGCGGTATTCAGCGGGAGAGGGGTTTCAGCGCCTCCAGCATGGCCTTGAAGACCTTGGGGCCGGCGGCGACCACATTGCCGCTTTGCAGGTAATTCTCGCCGCCATCGGGTTCCGCGACCATGCCACCGGCCTCCTGGACCAGCAGCACGCCGGCAGCCATATCCCAGCTGTGCAGGCCGTATTCCCAGAAGCCGTCGAAGCGGCCGGCCGCCACGTACGCGAGGTCGAGCGCGGCGGAACCCGCGCGCCGTACACCCGCGGTACTTGGCAGCAGAACGCGCAGGGTCTCCAGGTAGTGATCCAGGTTCTGGGTTTCCCGGAACGGGATGCCGGTGCCGAGCAGCGCACCCTTGAGGTCCTTGCGCTGGGAGACCCGCATGCGCCGGTTGTTCAACTGGGCGCCGCCGCCGCGCGAGGCGGTGAAGAGTTCGTTTTTGAGGGGGTCGAAGATCACGGCATGTTCGATCCGCCCCCGATGCGCCAGGGCGATCGAGGTGGCGAACTGCGGAATGCCGTAGAGGAAATTGGTGGTGCCGTCGAGCGGATCGATGATCCAGGTGTATTCGCTGTCGCCCTGGCTGCCGCTTTCCTCGGCGAGAATGGCGTGCTGTGGGTAGGCGCGTTTCAGGATGCGGATGATGGCGTCCTCAGCCTGATGGTCCACCTCGCTCACGAAATCGTTGGCGGACTTGCTCCGGATGGTCAGGTTGTCGACACGGTCGATATGACGCGTGATAACATTCCCGGCCGCACGCGCGGCTTTCACCGCGACGTTTAACATCGCATGCATGCTGTTGCCTCAACCCGTTGTAAAAGAATAATCAGGCCGCGCAGGATACCAAATGCGCACCCGTTCGGGCAGACTCGGTAGCCACAAGACGCCATGAATTCCACCAGCGAAACGTCCCCGGAACGGTTGTCCCGTGTCCGCGTGGTCCTGATAGAGACCTCCCACCCCGGCAATATCGGTGCGGCCGCCCGGGCCCTCAAAACCATGGGGCTGGGCCGGCTGTACCTGGTGCGACCGGTGCATTATCCCCATGCCGACGCCACGGCGCGGGCCTCCGGGGCGGACGACGTGCTGGCCGGGGCCGTGGTCTGCGATTCCCTGGATGCCGCCATTGAGGGCTGTACCTTCGTGCTCGGCACCAGCGCCCGGCCGCGCAGTCGGGTCTGGCCCGAGCAGGAGCCCCGTACGGCGGCCGGTCAGGCGGTGAGCGAGGCCGCCGAAGGCGAGGTGGCGCTGCTGTTCGGCCGGGAGCGTACCGGCCTCAGCAACGAGGAGCTCGACCGCTGTCAGTTGCTGACCCGGATTCCCGCCAATCCCGACTACAGCTCGCTGAATCTGGCCTCGGCGGTGCAGATCCTGGCCTATGAGTGCCGGCGTGCCGCGCTGGGATTCGATGGGGCCGGACAGGATGCGGAGGTGCCGGATCTGGGCGAACCGCTGGCGCCCAGCGAGGACATAGAGGGCTTTTACGACCATCTGCAGACCGTGCTGGGCGAGCTGGGATTTCTGAAAACGGATACGCCCGAACACCTTATGCGTCAGCTGCGGCGCCTGTATGCCCGTACCCGGCTGACCCGCAACGAGGTCAATATCCTGCGTGGCATCCTCTCCGCGGTTCAGGGCCGCAAGCTGCCTCAACACAACAAGAAGTAGGGTGAACTGCAGCCTTGCGCGCACTCACTTATAATCCCCGCCCTTCCGTCGCTGCCAGATAAAACGACCTATGTTCACCCGCATCAAGGAAGACATCGCCTGCGTCTTCGAGCGTGACCCCGCGGCCCGGAACGTTTTCGAGGTCGTCACGACCTATCCGGGCCTCCATGCGCTGCTGATGCACCGTCTGGCCCACTGGCTGTGGGAGGCCGGGCTGCGCTGGCTGGCCCGCGTCACTGCCAATGTGGCGCGCTGGTACACCGGGATCGAAATCCATCCGGCAGCCAGCATCGGCCGCCGTTTCTTTATCGATCACGGCATGGGCGTGGTGATCGGCGAGACCGCTGAGATCGGCGACGACTGCACTCTGTACCACGGCGTGACCCTGGGGGGCACCAGTTGGGAGAAGGGCAAGCGTCATCCCACCCTGGTGGGGAACGTGGTCATCGGGGCAGGGGCCAAGGTGCTCGGGCCCATTACCATCGGCGATGGCGCGCGTATCGGCTCGAATGCCGTCGTGATCAAGGATGTACCGGACGGGGCGACCGTGGTCGGTATTCCGGGCCGGGTGGTGCGCGGTGCCGGCGCCGAGGCGCCGAGCCGGGAATCGTTCGCCGAGCGCCTGGGTTTTGACGCCTACGGCGTGACCCGCAACGTGCCCGACCCGGTGTCGCACGCCTTCAACCGCCTGCTGGACCATGTTCACGCGCTGGACCGGCGGGTGGAGGAAACCTCGCATGCGCTGCGCAAGATGGGGGTCGAGGTGGATGACAGCCGACTTCCCAAGATCGAGTCGGAGCTTGAGGACGACGATGGAGAAGGTCAGGGCAAAGAGGACAATACTTGACTAAAATGATCAAGTATTGTTAGGATGAATCACCAATATTTTGGGGCAAAAGGATGCGACTGACAACCAAAGGCCGTTATGCCGTAACCGCGATGCTCGATTTGGCGTTGCACAGTGCCAAAGGGCCCGTTTCGCTGGCCGAGATTTCCTCCCGCCAGGGCATCTCGCTGTCCTATCTGGAGCAGCTGTTCGCCCGTCTGCGCCGCAAGGGCCTGGTGGTGAGCACCCGCGGACCGGGCGGCGGCTACAGCCTGAGCCGCGAAGCAGGCGAGATCGCCATCGCCGAGGTGATTACGGCGGTGGATGAAAACGTCGATACCACGCGCTGCGGGGGCGCCGCCGACTGTCAGGGCCACAAGCAGTGCCTGACGCATGACCTGTGGTCGGATCTGAGTGCGCAGATCTACAATTTCCTGTCCGGGATTTCCCTGGGCGAACTGATGGCCCGCAAGGGCGTTCAGGAGGTTGCTGCCCGTCAGGAAGCGCAGAACAATCGGCACATCCCTATCGAATCCGCGCACGCCGAAGCCTGAGTATCGACTTCAAACATGATTTGCCATAAGGAATCAGCATGACCGACGACCTCAACCTACCGATTTACTTGGACTATGCGGCGACCACGCCGGTGGACGAACGGGTGGCGGAGCGGATGTGGGGCTACCTGACGCGCTCGGGTGAGTACGGCAACCCGGCCTCGCGCAGCCACGCCTTCGGCTGGAAGGCCGAGGAGGCGGTGGAAGCGGCGCGTGCCGAGATCGCGGCGCTGATCGGGGCCGACGCCAAGGAGATCGTATTCACCAGCGGAGCCACCGAGAGCGACAACCTGGCGCTCAAGGGGGCGGCCCACTTCTACCAGAAAAAGGGCAAGCACCTGGTCACCGTCAAGACCGAACACAAGGCAGTGCTCGACACCTGTCGCCAGCTCGAGCGCGAAGGCTATGAGGTTACCTACCTCGATCCTCAGCCCGACGGACTGGTCGACCTGGGGGCGCTGGAATCGGCGCTGCGTGAGGACACCGTGCTGGTGTCCGTGATGCACGTCAACAACGAGATGGGCGTCATCCAGGACATCGCCGCCATCGGCGAACTGACCCGTTCCCGCGGCATCCTGTTCCACGTCGACGCCGCGCAAAGCGCCGGCAAGGTGCCGATCGACCTGTCCCAGCTCAACGTCGACCTGCTGAGCCTGTCCGGGCACAAGGTCTATGGTCCCAAGGGTATCGGCGCTCTGTACGTGCGCCGCAAACCGCGCGTGCGCCTGGAAGCCCAGATGCACGGCGGCGGCCACGAACGCGGCATGCGCTCCGGCACCCTCGCCACCCACCAGATCGTCGGTATGGGCGAAGCCTTCCGCATCGCGCGCGAAGAAATGGGCACCGAAGCCGAACGCATCCGCATGCTGCGCAACCGCCTGCATGCCGGGCTGAACGACCTCGAAGAGGTCTACCTCAACGGCCACCCGGAGCATCACGTGCCCGGTATCCTCAACCTCAGCTTCAACTTCGTGGAAGGGGAAAGCCTGATCATGGCGCTCAAGGACATCGCCGTCTCCAGCGGCTCGGCCTGCACCTCGGCCAGCCTCGAGCCCAGCTACGTGCTGCGCGCCCTGGGGCGCGACGACGAACTGGCGCACAGCTCCATCCGCTTCAGCATCGGGCGCTACACCACGGTGGAAGAGATCGACTACACCATCGACCACGTGCGCCGCGCCGTGCTCAAGCTGCGCGAACTCTCCCCCCTGTGGGACATGTACAAAGAAGGCATCGACCTGAAAAGCGTCGAATGGGTGGCGCACTGAGCTGCCGCCCCAACTGAACAACGGAGGACCCCATGGCCTATAGCGACAAAGTCATCGACCACTACGAAAACCCGCGCAACGTGGGCAGC
>JARRKE010000073.1 GCA_037388465.1 Gammaproteobacteria bacterium | reverse complement strand
TCAAACCACCCCCTTCTTCACCAACCTCCCCACCGTCAGCCCCTGCACGAGTATGGAGAACACCACCACGATGTAGGTGACGGCCAGCAGAACCTCGCGTGAGGGATCCGGCGGCAGCGACAGGGCCAACGCGACCGAGATCCCGCCCCGCAGGCCGCCCCAGGTCATCACCTTGATCGCGTTCGGCGAAAAGCTGCGCCGCAGCCGCATGGCCATGACCGGTACGCCCACCGAAACAAACCGTGCGAGCAGAACGAGCGGAATGGCCAGCAGCCCGGCCCAGAGGTAATCGAGGTGGAAGGTGAACAGCAGTACTTCGAAACCGATCAGCACGAACAGGACGGCATTGAGGATTTCGTCCACCAGTTCCCAGAACGTGTCGATATGTTCGCGGGTCTTGTTGGACATGGCCAGCAGGCGACCGTGGTTGCCGATCAGCAGGCCGGCGACCACCACGGCAATGGGGCCGGACAGATGCAGCGCCGTGGCCAGCGCATACCCGCCCATCACCAGCGCCAGGGTGATCAACACCTCGACCTGGTAATTGTCCACGCTGCGCAGCATGAGAAACGCCAGCCAGCCGCTGAGCCCGCCGAACAGCGCCCCGCCCACCGCCTCCATAGCGAACAGTTGGACCACCTCGCCGGCATGGATCTCGTGACTGCCGACGGCGATCTCCGCCAGCACCAGAAAGATCACCACAGCCACACCGTCGTTGAACAGCGATTCGCCGGCGATTTTGGTTTCCAGGGATTTGGGCGCGCCGGCAGTCTTGAGAATACCGAGCACCGCGATCGGATCGGTCGGCGAGATCAGCGCACCGAACAACAGACAGTAGATCAGCGGTACATCGATTCCGAGCAGGCCGAGCAGATAATAGGCCCCGAATCCGACGATGAAGGTGGAGACGATCACCCCGAAGCTGGCCAGCACCGTAATCACCCATTTCTGGCTGGCGAGGTCGTCGAGATTGACATGCAGGGCACCGGCGAAGAGCAGCAGGCTCAGCATGCCGTGCATCAGCACCGTATTGAAATCCAGCGAGGCGAGCACGGCGCGGGCGTGCGTATCGAGCGGGAGCCCCGCCACGCCGAGCGCCACCAGTACCAGGGAGAACAGCAGGGAAATCAGCATCAGCCCGATCGTCGTGGGCAGCCGCAGGTAGCGGTGATTGATGTAGCTGAACACCGCCGACAGCGTGATCAGAATGGCAAATACGTTGAGCAGCGTTTTCACTTGTCCTCCCCCTTGGAATTGCCCCCATCATCACCGGCTGCGTCCCGGCGCAGATTCAGTTCCTGCTCGATATCCCCCAGACGCCGGCTGATGTCGCGCAGTATCTGCTTGAGCTCCTTGTCGCCTTCCTCCATTTCGCGGTCGACCATGAACGCGGAGATGCTGGCGGTCAGCAACGAAAAGAACCCCAGCCCGAGCAGAATGAGAAACCCGGCGAACACCTTGCCGGCGGTGGTGGTCGGCACCACGTCCCCGTATCCGACCGTACTCATGGTGACCAGCGCCCACCAGATGCCTTCCCCGGGCGAATGGAAGGCCGGATCGACGGACGCGATGATGAGCCCCGAGATCACCATCACGATGCCCGCGACGATCAGCGTATAGCCCAGCTTGTTGCGCGCCAGCAGCTTGCGCATGGTGCGCGACAGGGAAAACGCCACCCCAACCACCAGCAGCAGACGGAAGCTGCGCAGGGCAATGGCCAGAGGAGCGTAATTCCACAGAATGGGAAGACCGGCCGCGATGATGACCAGATTCATCCAGTTGGTGAGCAGGTAATGGCGTTTGTCACGCACCAGCGCGGTCAGCACCACGGTCTCGATGACGAACACCAGCCAGATCAGCCAGTCGCTGATCACCACCAGCACGCTCGTCATGTGCTGCGCGACCTCGAAATACCAGATGACCGGAATCCACAACGCGATGCCGACCAGCGGCCATTCGAAATAACGCCCCCAGCGTTGGGCACGTTCGGGTTCATGGTTGGAAACGCCGGCCAGACCGGCGTAGACGTGCAGCCGGTGCTTCATTCCCTGTTGCCGCGCGCGAGCTGCGGCAGATCGCCCCCCAGCCCCATGGCCTGGCGTATGAATTCTTTTTTGAGCGGCGGCGCCGCATCGACCATGCCCAGCCCCCAGTTGCGCAGCCGCATCAGCGGCGGAATGCGGTTGCCGAACAGGCGCTTGAAACCTTCCATGGCGCGCATCATGAGAATATTTTCACCGCGCCGGCTGCGCTCGAAACCGCGCAGGACCCGCAGGCTGCCGATATCGCGCCCGCAGCCCAACAGGGTTTCCGCCAGTGCGGCCGCATCGAGAAAACCCAGATTGGCGCCCTGCCCGGCCAGGGGATGAATCGTATGCGCGGCATCGCCGATCAGCGCAACACGCTCCTTGACGTAATGCGCCGCCTGGGCGCCGCGCAGCGGAAAGGCCGCGCGCGGACTCACCGCGGTGATGCGCCCCAGCTTGTAGCCGAATGCCTGTCCGAGCTGGTGGATGAAATCCTCGTCCGACAGCTGCATCAGGTCCTCGGCGCGGGCCGTGTCCGCCGACCAGACGATGGAACAGCGCCCATCCGCCAGGGGCAGAAAGGCCAGCGGCCCGGTCGGCAGGAAGCGCTGCCAGGCGGTGGCCTGGTGCGGCTTCTCGGTCGTCACCGTCGCCACCACGCCGAGCTGGTCGTAGGGCTGCACCCGCCACTCGATGCGGGCGCGTTCACGCACCCTCGACCTGGCGCCGTCCGCGCCGACCAGCAGACGCGCCGTTAAGGTACGCCCGTCACCCAGCGTCACCTGCACCTCGTCCGCACCGACCTCGAAATCCTCCAGCGCAGCGTGCAACAACACGTCCACGGATTGGAAATCCTTCAGCCGCTGATGCAGGGCATCCTGAATCACGCGGTTCTCGATGATGTGCCCCAGGCAGGATTCGCCGACATCGAGGCTGTCAAAGCGGATCTCGCCCGAACCGCCGGCGTCCCACACGCACATGTGCAGATAGGGACTGATCCGGCGCGCACTGAGCAGCGGCCACACGCCCAGGTGTTCGAAAATGCGCTGCGAGGCGCGCGAAATGGCGGAGACGCGCAGGTCGTAATCGTCCCCGCGGTGAAACGGCCGCGGTGCCTGCTGCTCCAGGACCGCCACGCGCAGACCGCCCTGACCGAGGGCGCAGGCCAGAGTGGCGCCCACCATCCCGCCACCGGCAATAATCACGTCATAACGTTCGGTCATGGTTCAAAGCCTCGGCAGGCGCGCGCGCAGGCCCATGTTCTGTCGAGCCAGCATATGGCGCAGCGTGGGAATCAAATCAACCGCCACCAGACCGGCGGCACGTGCGTGCGCCAGCGGCGGCCAGGGGTTGGCGAACAGACGCGCCAGGGTATCGGTGAAGCGCACCACGGTCTTCAGATCGTCCTGGCGGCTGCGCTCATACTCGGCCAGCAGCGCGGCATCGCCGGGATCCTCATCCGGGTGCGCCTGCAGCAGCCCGGCCAGTACCGCGATGTCCCGCAGACCAAGATTGAACCCCTGGCCGGCCACGGGGTGCAGCGTATGCGCGGCATTGCCGGCCAGCACCACACGGCCCTGAACGTAACGCCCGGACTTGAGCAGGGCCAGCGGATAGGCGGCGCGCTGCCCGACCTTGAGGAAACGCCCCAGGCGCCAGCCGAAGCGCGCCTGCAGCCGCTCCAGGAAGGCCGCGTCGTCCAATTGCATCGTATCGGCGACGGCCTCGCTGCGATGCGTCCACACCAGTGAGCAACGCCCTTCACTCATGGGCAGCAGGGCCAGCGGGCCCTCGTCGGTGAAACGCTCGAAAGCGATGCCGGCGTGGTCCTTCTCCGGCGTGACGTTGGCGATCAGCGCGGTCTGGCCGTAATCGGCCTTTTGCAGCGGAAAGCCGAGCCGTTCGCGAATCGTGGACTGCGCCCCGTCGGCCGCGATCAACAGCCGTGCCTCGATTTGCCGGCTGCCCGACTCGGTACGCGCCTGCACCAACACCCGGTGCGGGTCGGCGTCCACGGCTTCGATCTCGGCGGGCGCGATCACCTGCACATCGGCAAGCGCCTGCAGACGCCGGTACAGCACCGCGCCGACCGCGCGGTTTTCCACCACATAGCCCAGCGCCGGTACGCCTTCCTCGTCTGCGCTCAGACGGGCGGCGCCGAAACGGCCGCGGTCGGAGACGTGAATCCGGTGAATCGGGGTTGCCGAGGGAGACAGCGCCTCCCACAAGCCGAAACGTTCCAGCAGCAGGCGCGAGCCCCAGGCCAGCGCAATGGAACGGTCGTCGTAACTGGGCTGGCCGGGCTCCCCGAAGGGACGCGCCTCGATGACGCCCACCCGATAGCCGGTGTCGGCGAGCGCCACCGCGAGCGTCGCGCCCACCATGCCGCCGCCGGCAATCAGAATGTCGAATTGCGGTTCGTCCATGCTCACGGTCATTCTCCCTGCATCAGGGCCTCGATCTCCGCAGGCGATTTGGGCAGACCGTCGGTGAGCACGTCGCAGCCCGCCTTGGTCACCAGCACGTCGTCCTCGATACGGATACCGATGCCGCGGTAACGCTTGGGCACGCCGCGCTCGTGGGCGGCGATGTAGAGACCCGGCTCGACGGTCAGGGCCATGCCGGATTCAAGCAGCCGCCACTGGTCCTCCAGCTTGTAATCGCCGACATCGTGAACGTCCAGGCCCAGCCAGTGACCGGTGCGGTGCATGTAGAACTGCCGGTAGGCACCGTCCTTGATCAGCTGCATGGGACGCCCCTTGAGCAGGCCGAGCTCGGCCAAACCACGCGTCAGCACCCGCACCGCGGCGACATGCGGATCGTCCCAATGATTTCCCGGCACGCATTGTTCGATTGCCGCATGCTGCGCCTCCAACACCAGTTCGTACAGCTCGCGCTGGGGCTCGGTGAAGCTGCCGTTGACCGGGAAGGTTCGGGTGATGTCGCTGGCGTAACCGGCATACTCGGCGCCTGCATCAATCAGCACCAGGTCGCCATCGCGCAACTCGGCGTTGTTGTCCGTGTAATGCAGGATGCAGCCGTTTTCGCCGCCGCCCACGATGGGCGGATAGGACGGCTCGCAGCCATGCAGACGAAAGACGTACTGGTAGATCGCCTCGAGTTCGTATTCCTGCATACCTGGCTGACAGGCCCGCATGGCGGTGGCGTGCGCCTCCATGGCCACCCGCGCCGCCTGGCGCATGGCGCGCACCTCGGCGGGGCTTTTATACAGCCGCATGTCATGGAGTAGATATTCGAGTGAGATGAACTCATGCGGCGGATGCGAGCCGCTGCGGGTCTGTTCGCGGATGCGGTTGATCCAACCCAGCAACTGGCGGTCGAAGTCCAGGGTCCGGCCCATGGTGTAATAAACCGCTTTGCGGTCCTCGAGCAGACCGGGGAGGATTTCGTCGATGTCGCTGATGGGGAAGGAATCGTCGGCCCCGAAACGTTCCACGGCCCCCTCCTGCCCGGCGCGCCGCCCGTGCCACAACTCCTTTTCGGGATCGCGTTCGCGGCAGAACAGGATGTATTCGCCCTGTGGCCGTCCGGGCACCAGCACGGCGACGCTCTCGGGCTCGGAAAAGCCGGTCAGGTACAAAAAGTCGCTGTCCTGACGATAGGGATATTCGACGTCGTTGTTGCGCAGGTGGACGGGGGCGGCGGGCATGATGGCGATGGATTCGGTGTCCATCATGCGCATCAGCTGACGGCGCCGGCGTGCGTATTCGTTGGTCGCAAGACTCATGGCAAGTAATGACCTGTCGTCTGGTCGCGTTGTCGGGCGGGTGCTATACCGAATCGATGAACGTGGGCGGGCGGAATCAGCGCCAGCACCGGTTAATGGAGCGTCTCACCGGGCGTCGGCGGCCGGAAGGTGTCGCGCATCATCAGCACACCCAGGCGTAGATATTCGCACAACTCCATATAGTTCGCTTCCTCCACCTCGCTTTCCTCCGCCTCGTCCGCGCCTGCACGGGTGAACTGCTCCAGGTCGTGCAAAAAGCCGCGGCTGTCCTGATCCAGTGCCGCGGCGCTCAGACCGGCGAGGCCGAGGCCGGTGAGAAACCCCTGCGACCAGGCGGCCAGTGCCTCGACACGCTGCGCCATGGGGGCCTCGTCCACGGGCAGCAGGGGCGAAAAGCTGACGTCCTCGTCCAGCAATTGCGCCCGCGTTTCCTGAAAGACCTGGCGCATCACGCCCAGCAGTTCGCGCACCAGTACATCGGCCTCATCCAGCTGGGGCAGACTCACGCGCACCCAGTCCGCCAGCCCCGTCTCGCCGTTCACCACGAGCTGCGCCGTCAACATGCCATGCGCCTCCGCCGCACCGAGCTCCGCCTGGCTTCGCTCCAACACTGTCTGCAATGTGCGGTAATCGGTCATCAAAAGGCCTCAATGCGTGCTTCGTACGGAAACAGGATAAGCCGGTACAGTTCGGTGCCGATCTGAATATGGGTGAAGTCGGGCTGGCCGAGGGTGATGGCATTGCTTCCGGCAAGGGAGCGTCCGGTCAGGCCGAAGCAGCGATCGGCAATCAGCTGATCGAGCAATGCCTGCAGCTCGGCCCGGTCGATGGAGCCGGTATTGTCGACAATTCGACACGGCTTGCCGTTGTGGGCCGTGCCTTCGATAACGATCGCACGGTCGTTGATGGGCGGCGGACCATCCGCATCCGGCGTTTGCTTGGTTTCGTCGTGCATGAATCCTGCTGTCGGGACTTGAATTCAGAAGCGGATTCTACCTCGCCTGTTCACGCAGCCGGTAAAATCCCCGCTCCTATCCGGTCAATCGGGGCCGATATTGCCGTTTTACACCCATTTTGAGGGGCTTCGATGCCATCGCTGCAATGATGGATGTCATGAAAAGTTCGGCAAGCCGACCGGACGGCCTCCCGGTATTTCACAAGTTGACCCCTATCGGAACCCGTCCTAGTATTGAACGCATGAGCAACGAGCGCCTCAACGATATCGCCGAACAGGAACTCAAGCGCCTGGAATACCGGCTCAACGAGCTGATCCAGACCTGCGAGCGACTGAAGCAGGAAAACCGCCTGTTGCGCGAACAACAGGAGCAGATCCTCGCCGAACGCTCCACCCTGCTCGACAAACAGGACGAAGCCCGCCGCAAGGTCGAAAAAATCATCACTCAGCTGCGCTCGATGGAAAGCGTTGCATGACTTCGGGCACGTCCCCCGTCTCCGTCAAGATCCTCGACAAGGAATTCCAGATCGCCTGCAGTGATGAGGAGCGCAGCGCGCTGCTCGCGGCGGCCAATTTCCTGCACACCCGGATGAAAGAGATCCGGGACAGCGGCAAGGTCGTAGGCATGGACCGGATCGCCATCATGGCGGCCCTGAACCTGACGCACGAGCTGCTGCTGAACCGTTCCGAGCGCGAGGAGCTCAGCCATACGCTCAGCACCCGCATCCGCTCGCTCCAGGACCGCATCGAGCAGGCCCTGGAAAACGTTCAGCAGATGGAGCTGTAAAGTAGTAAGATATGAATCGTCACCCTGAGCGGTGAACACGGACGCGGCCAGGGAACCGGCAGTTGTATTGAGAGATTCGCTTTGGGCATCTCTGCGGTGTTCGCCAGGGGCCGGGTAGTCCCTTGAGCCTAATTAATTACCCAGGGAGCCGAGCAAAGGCCGGTGTGCATGCCCGCGCAAGCGGTAAGCCTAAAGGTTTTCTGCGAAGCCCCCACTTGAACCTCTGGTTCAAGGTCAAAGGCCCCAGCGGCATTGCGGAGATGTCCACCCTCCAAATCCTTGTCCCGTGACGACTGACAACGTCACCCTGCGCCGAGAACTCCGTCACCGTCGCGCCGCCCTGGACGAGGCGCAGCGCCGGCACGCGGCCGCGCGCATCGCCGACACCATCCTTCGCACCCCCCGATTCCTGCATGCCCGCCATGTTGCGGTCTATCTGCCCGTACGAGGCGAAGCCGACCCACTGGGACTCGTCGCCCAGGCCCGCAGGCTCGGCAAGCGCGTCTATCTCCCGGTGCTCGCACCGCTTGTCCAGCATGGCCTGTGGTTTCTGCCCTGGGACCAGGACACCCCGCTGCATCGCAACCGATTCGGCATTCCGGAACCGGTCCTGAACGGGCATACCCCGCGTCCGCCCAGCCGCCTCGATCTGGTCATCACCCCGCTGGTCGCCTTCGACGCAAACGGGCACCGCCTCGGTATGGGCAAGGGTTATTACGACCGCACCTTCGCCTTCCTGCGCCGTCGTGGCCAGTGGCGCAAACCCTATCTGCTCGGTTGCGCCTACGGATTCCAGGAAGTGTCCGGCCTGACAGCCCAGCCATGGGACATTCCCCTCCACGGCGTGGTGACCGAGCAGGGCTGGCGTCATTTCTGAAGTGACCTATACTGCCGCCCGATTCCAAGGAGCTGACGATGCAATACTGGCTGATGAAATCCGAACCAGATGCTTTCGGCATCGACGACCTCAAGCGCGTCAAGGTCGAACCCTGGGATGGCGTACGCAACTACCAGGCCCGCAACATGATGCGCGACCAGATGAAAAAGGGCGACCAGGTCTTCTTCTATCACTCGAACTGCGACGAGCCCGGGATCGTCGGCATCATGACAGTTGCCCGCGAAGGCTACCCCGACCCGACGGCCTTTGACCCGGAAACGAAATACTACGATCCCAAATCCGACCCCGATAATCCCCGCTGGTATCTGGTCGACGTGCGCTTCAAACGCAAGCTCAAGCGCACCATCACTCTGGCCGAGCTCAAGGCAAACCCCGCCCTTGGCGACATGCTCCTGGTGCGCAAGGGCAACCGGCTGTCCATCATGCCGGTCACCGAGGACCAGTGGCATCTGATCCTGTCTCTGGAATGACCGAGCTTTATCATTTCTGGTCCTCGCCAGCCGCCCAGCGTGTCCGACTGGCACTCAGCTACAAGCAAGTGCCATACCGCGATGTGGCTGTCGACTACCACGACGACGAAACCTTCTTCGATCTGGGCGTCGCCCGGGTCACCCCCGTCCTGCGTATGGGAAATGGACAGCTGCACACCGACTCGCTACAAATCCTCTGGCAGATCGACGAACTGTTTCCGGATACCCCGCCGCTGGTCAACGATCGCATCGATCGTGCAGCCTGGGATGCGCTGCTCGGTTGGCGCGAGCAGGTGGATGCGGTGCTGGAACGGCTATATGCCCCTGTGCGGCCGGCATACCGCGATATCGGCGCCGACGAAGCGGCGTTGCACGCCTACAAGGCGGATGTCCAGCAGCGCTTCGGCATGAGCCTGGAAGCGCTGGCGAACGATCGCTACGACGGCTATGCGCAACTGGACAGGATCACCAACCTCGGGGCACTCAGCCGACATCTGGCCAAACACCGCTTCTACATGGGGGCGATCAGCGTGGCGGACGTCCTGCTTTTTGCGGACCTCTATCCGGTGCAGATCCTGGATGGCATCTCGCTACCCATCGATCTCATGTACTACCTGCAGCGCGTCGCCGAAACCTGCCATACAGACCCTCACGAAGGGCTGCTGGCAGGCTGAACCCGACACAGACCTTCATTCATTTAGGAGCCTGACACAATGAAATATGGTGACCTCTTGACCTACCTGGATGCCCACGCCGACTACACGATCCTGGACGGCTCACCAGCCGAAACCCTGGAGAAAGCGCTGACCGACAAACACCAGGACGCGTTGGCCGGCGAAATCATCAAATCCTCCGCCACCCACGCCGACATCACCTCGGTCGAGCAGGAAATCGAACGCGTCGATTTCGTGAAGTCACTCTCTGCCGTTCGTCTCAAATACATGGCGGACGATGCACCCGTCGAAGGCTTCCGCATGGTCGAAAAAATCATCACCACCGCCGACGCCGCATACAACGAAGAGGCGCTCGCAGCACGAGGAAGCTAACCGAATTGCATTACTGCTTTTACAAGCACAAACAGCATTCAAAAACAACAATATTTACTAGTATTTCCATTCAACTTGTTTATACTCAGACGCGGGTTCTGACTTAAGCCTTGGAGAGCAGCTCATGGCCGTAAAAAAATCCGCATCCAAAAAGAAATCCACTTCCAAATCACGTATCAAAAAATCTGCCGCTAAGAAGGCAGCACCGAAAAAGAAGGTCACCGCCAAGAAAAAGGCGGTAGCGAAGAAGAAGGCCGCACCGAAGCGCAAGGCCGCCGCCAAGAAGAAGGCCGCACCGAAGCGCAAGGCCGCCGCCAAGAAGAAGGCCGCACCGAAGCGCAAGGCCGCCGCCAAGAAGAAGGCCGCACCGAAGCGCAAGGCTGCCGCCAAGAAGAAGGCCGCACCGAAGCGCAAGGCCGCCGCCAAGAAGAAGGCCGCACCGAAGCGCAAGGCTGCCGCCAAGAAGAAGGCCGCACCGAAGCGCAAGGCCGCCGCC
>JARRKE010000072.1 GCA_037388465.1 Gammaproteobacteria bacterium | reverse complement strand
GCGCCCAGGCATTCGCCCGCCGTATCGACAAGCTCCCCCTGCCCGTGCGCAGCGCCCCCGGCTTTCTGGTGAATCGCATTCTCATGCCCTATCTGCTCGAGGCCATCGTGCTCGAATCGGAGGGTGTGCCGCGCAACATCATCGATCGGGCGGCCAAGCGCTTCGGCATGCCCATGGGACCGCTGGAACTGGCGGACACCGTGGGTCTGGATATCTGCCTGCACGTGGGAGAAATCCTGGCGCAGGAACTGGGCGGCGAGGTGCCCTCCACCCTGCGCCGGCTGGTCGAGGCCGGGCGTCTGGGCAGGAAGTCCGGGCGCGGTTTTTACGAATGGAAAAAGGGCAAGCCGGTGCGCGGCAAACGGCGTCATGAGACGAACGGCGGTGCCGATCTGGAGGATCGGTTGATGCTGCGGCTGATCAACGAGGCCGTCGCCGTGCTGCGCGAGGGCATCGTCGGCGAAGCCGACCTGCTGGATGCGGGGGTGATTTTCGGTACCGGCTTCGCGCCCTTCCGGGGTGGGCCGCTGTATTACCTGAATACGCGCGGTCGCGACAAGGTGAAGCTACGTCTGGAAGAACTTGCGCACCGCTATGGAGAACGGTTCAGTGCGGACGCCGGTTTCGGCGCCGCCTGAAAGGAATTACATGGTATGGGTGGGGCGGTCCGAGTGCAGCGCGCCGGCCAGCAGGGTTTCGATTTTGGTGCGGGTCTGACCGTTGTCCTGCGGGCTGAACTGCACACCGATGCCCGGGGTGCGGTTGCCCTGCGAACCCTGCGGGGTGATCCACACCACCTTGCCGGCGACGGGCATGCGTTCCTTCTCCTCGAGCAGCGTGAGGAGCATGAACACTTCGTCACCAAGTTTGTAATGGCGGTTGGTCGGGATGAACAGTCCGCCGTTTTTCACAAAAGGCATGTAGGCCGCGTAAAGCGAGCCCTTGTCCTTGATGTGCAGCTGAAGAATACCTTGGCCTGCTGCCATGCTTCCTCCTGTTAGGCCCTGCGCATAGCAGAGAGCCAGCTTAACAGGATTGATTCGCGAAGCAAGTCCTGGTTCAGGCCGGCATGGATCTGACGACGCGCTTCGAGCATTCGCTCTTCGAGTCTGTATGCCTTTTTGATGTCGATCCGTTCGGCCAGCGCCGACAGGCGTGGGGCCAGATCGATGTCGGTCGCGGCATCGGCCTCCGGCGCCTGGCGATAACGCAGCATGTCGCGCAGCCAGGCCGTCAGCCAGTCGAGGAGCCGGCCGAGGTCGTCGTATTCCTTCCAGTCGGCAGCGGTCTCGACCACGCCGCCGCGGCCGGTCATCACCGCCTCGATCTGATCGAGCAATCGCTGACGCAAGGCCATGGTTTCGGCATCGCCGAGATCCAGTGCCTGCAGCGGTGCACCGCGGGCGATGTGCAGCAGCTCCTCCGGCCGGTCGATGCCCTGCGCTTTCAGCCAGTCGGTTGCGGCGGAATTTTCGGCCGCTTGAAAGTCGATGCGCTGGCATCTGCTGCGGATGGTCGACGGCATCAGGGCCGGTTGGGTGCTGACCAGAATCAGCAGCGCCATGGGCGGCGGTTCTTCCAGGGTTTTCAGCAGGCTGTTGGCGGCTGAGCGGTTCATGGCCTCGGCGGGGCTGATGATCGCCACCTTGTAGCGATCCAGATTACGGCTCAGGTACATGAATTCCACCAGTTCGCGCACCTGGTCGACGCGGATCTGAGTGGATTCCTTGCCGGTGGTTTCGGAGTCCTCGAGCGTCAGGGACTGGAAATCGGGATGGGTGCCGGCGGCGAACAACTGGCAGGCCTGGCAGCTGCCGCAGGCCTGGCCGTGCGCGTCGGGCTGCAGGCACAGGGCGGATTGCGCCAGTACGCGCGCGAAATGCGCCTTGCCCAGGCCGGCCGGACCTGCCAGCAGCAAACCGTGAGGCACCCGCTCCTGCCGGACGCGTTGTTCCCAGCGCGTCCATTGCGTCTCCTGCCAGGGATACGGTGTGGCGTTCACCGTGCCTGCTCCAGCAGCCCGGCCACGAAGTCGTGCACCGCCGCTTCGACTTCCTTCAGGTCGCGCCCGGCATCGACGACATGAAACCGCGCCGGTTCTTTTTGAGCGAGGGCTAGGTAGGCGGCGCGGATGCGCTCGAAAAAGTCGACGGTTTCCTGTTCGAAGCGGTCGGCCGCCGCGCCGCGGTTGCGGGCGCGCGACAGACCCGTTTCCACGTCCGTGTCCAGCAGCAGGGTGTAATCCGGGCGCAGCGCCCCCTGGACCCAGGATTCCAGCGCCGCGATGCGCGTTGTATCCAGTCCCCTGCCGCCGCCCTGGTAGGCGTAAGTGGCATCGGTGAAACGGTCGCACACGACCCATGCGCCGCGCTGCAAGGCGGGTTCGATCAGGGTGCGCAGGTGTTCGGCGCGAGCGGCGAACATGAGCATCAGTTCGGTGTCGCTGTGCATGGCCGGCAGTTCGGTATCGAGCAGGACCCGGCGTATGGCCTCGGCGACCGGTGTGCCGCCCGGTTCGCGGGTGAGGACGACCTCGAGGCCCGCCGCTTGCAGCAGCGATTCAATGAGCTTGAGATGCGTCGACTTGCCGACGCCCTCGATGCCTTCCACCGTGATGAAGCGTCCGCGCATCACGTTCAGTGTCCCTGATAGCGGCTGGCGTTGCCGCCGAGCAGGTATTTGATCACGGCCTTCTTGTGCTCCGCGTAAGTGTCGGAGAAGTAGTGGCGTCCGCCTCCCATGGCGACGAAGTACAGCGCATTGCTGTGCGCCGGGTGCAGCACGGCGTGGATGGCGTCGCCGCTCGGCAGGGCGATGGGCGTGGGGGGCAGCCCTTTGCGGGTATAGGTGTTGTACGGCGTGTCGTGTTCCAGGTCGGAAACGCGGATGTTGCCGTCGTACTTGCTGCCCATGCCGTAAATGACGGTGGGGTCGCTTTGCAGGCGCATGCCCTTTTCGAGCCGGTTGACGAACACCGCGGCGATCATCGGGCGCTCCTCCTTGGCACCGGTTTCCTTTTCGACGATGGAGGCCAGTATCAGCGCCTGGTAAGGCGTCTTGATCGGCAGGCCCTGGGAGCGCTCGGCCCACTCCTTGTCCAGGCGCCGTTTCATCATGTCATAGCCGCGCTTGAGGAATTCGACGTCGGTCGTGCCGCGCGGAAAGAAATAGGTGTCCGGATAGAACCAGCCTTCGGGGTTGTCCTGTGCCGGGCCGCCCAGTCTGGCGAGCAACCCTTTCAGGTCGTCCGGGTTCAGGGTGTGTTTGAGATTGGGGTCGTGCTCCACCGCGGTCATCAGCTCGTGATAGGTCCAGCCCTCGGGGATGGTGAGGCTGTATTGCACGCTGATGCCGGACACGAGGTGGTCCAGGATGAGCTGCGGCGTCATGCCGGTCTCGATGGCGTAGTCGCCGGCCTTGATCTGGCCGGACTTGCCCTGCAGACGGGCCAGCAGCCGCCACAGCAGCGGTTTGGCGATGATGCCCCGGCGGTGCAGTTCGGCGGCGACCTGGCGCAGGGTCTTGCCCCGCTCCACGGTCACGACGACACGCTTTTGCGGCACCTCGATGCGGGTGTCCGCATAACGCACCAGGGTCACCGCGCCACCCGCGACCACGAGTCAGTGGCTGTCCGGCAAGCCGGTTGACGGGCCAGATGCCGATGATGGTGTTGCAAAAAAAGACGGCGCGAGCCTGGTGCAATTCCTCGATCATGATGGGGCGTATTTTACAGTCTTCCAGGTGTTCGATGAGACGTGCCCGGGTGATGCCGGCAACCCCGGCGGTGCTCAGGTCGGGCGTGGAAAAGCCCTGCCCGTCGAGGATGAACAGGTTGCTCATGGTGCCTTCCACGACCTGCCCCTGCGTATCCAGCATGACGCCTTCCTGGTATTCGTCCTGCCATTCGCCGCGCGCGAGGACCTGATGCAGCCGGTTGAGATGTTTGACCCCGGCCAGCAGCGGATCGTTCGGCAGGCGGGTCTGACAGATACAGGCTTCGATGCCCCGCTCCGCATAGGCGGCGGGATGGTCGGGCCAGGGATGCAGGCTCAGGATACGGGTCGGCCGCGGATCCGGTGGCGGCCGGTAGCCGCGGCCGCCGCTGCCGCGGGTCCAGATCAGCTTGAGCACTGCCCGTTCCTCATCGCGGCACAGGCCCAGGGCCTCTTCGTGCAGGGTTTGCATTGGCGGCAGGGGCAGGCCCAGGCGCCGGCAGCCTTCCGCCAGACGGGCCATGTGGGCATCCCAGCGAGCGGGCTCGCCGCCGTGTACCGCGATGGTTTCGAACAGTCCGTCGCCGTATTGCAGGCCTCGGTCGGAAAGGTTCAGCGCGTCCGCCGGTTGTCCGTTGAGCAGCGTGTTCATGCCAGTGCGCGTAACAGCCCTTCGGCCTTGTGGCGGGTTTCCTGGAGTTCCGCCTCGGGATCGGAGTCGGCCACGATGCCGGCGCCCGTGCGCAGGGAAAGCCGGTTGCCGTGCCGGACGAAGGTCCGGATCAGGATGTTCAGGTCCATGTCGCCGTTGCGGTTCAAATAGCCGAGCGAGCCGGTATAGGCGCCCCGCCCCTCGCCTTCCAGTTCCGCGATGATTTCCATGCAGCGTACCTTGGGGCAGCCGGTGATGGTGCCGCCGGGAAACAGGGCACGGATCACCTGTCCGGGGGTGACGTCGTCTCTTAAACGGCCGCTCACGTTGGACACGATGTGCTGCACATGAGCGTAACGCTCGACGATCATGAGTTCGTCGACGTCGACCGTCCCCGGTTGGGAGACACGGCCCAGGTCGTTGCGTTCCAGGTCGATCAGCATCACGTGTTCGGCGCACTCCTTGGGGTGAGCGGTCAGTTCCTGCGTCAGTGCCGCGTCCTCGCATTCGTCCCCGCCCCGCCGCCGGGTGCCGGCGATGGGCCGGGTGGAGGCGATGCGATTGCGAACCGCCACCAGCCGTTCAGGCGAGGAACTGAGAATGGCGAAATCCTCGTGCCGCCACAAGCCGGCGAAAGGCGCCGGATTGCTGCGGCATAAACGGGCATACAGGGCGGCATCCTCATACCCCGCTTCGAGTTCCCCTGTCCAGCGGCGCGACAGGTTGACCTGGAACACGTCGCCCTCGCGGATGTATCGCTTGATGTGCTCCACACCCTGCAGGTATTCCACCGGCGCCGCCTCGGCAAGGTCGATATCCGGCGGGTTGTCGCGCAGCGGTGCCGGTGGTCGGGTCTGCAATGCCCCGAGGTCCGAGCGGATAGTATGAACAAGCCCCGTTTCGCCCGGCTCGCCGACGATGTAGGTCGTGTCGCGTGCATGGTCATGGACGAGCGCGCCCGGGATACGCAGGGCGAGCGCTACCGGCAGGCCGTCGGGATCGGGGGGCAGGTCGAGGCAGGGTTCGATCTCGCCTGCCAGCTCATAGCCCAGGAACAGCAACCAGCCGCCGCGAAACGGCAGTCCGCTGTCGTCCTCCATGGTGAGACGCTGCGATTGCCACCAGCGGTCGAGGGCATCGGTGAACGAAGCGGCGGCGATGCCGGACGGTGATTCGAGCCCCGCAGTCGTGAGCGTCAGGGCTTCGCCGGGACAGGCGAAAAGGATATCGAAACGCGCCTGCGGCGTGCCGTGCAGCACGCTTTGCAGCAAGGCGGGATAGCGTTCGGGGTGTCGGCGATGCAGCTCGAGCAGGTTCGGCCTGTCCCCGAGCGGATGAATCAGGGGCCGGGATTCAGCCCCGGAAAGCTTCAGATCTTGCGAAATACCAGTGTACCGTTGGTGCCGCCGAAACCGAACGAGTTGGAGAGCGCGACGTCGATTTTCATCTCGCGCGCGGTGTTCGGCACGAAATCCAGGTCGCATTCCGGGTCCTGGTTCTCCAGGTTGATAGTCGGCGGTGCAACCTGGTCGCGGATCGCCAGGATACTGAATACGGCCTCGATGCCGCCGGCTGCGCCCAGCAGGTGGCCGGTCATGGACTTGGTCGAGCTGACCGCCAGCTTGTGGGCATAGTCGCCGAAGGTCGCCTTGACCGAATCGCTTTCGGCCTTGTCACCGACCGGCGTGGAGGTGCCATGGGCGTTGATGTAATCGACCTGATCGGGGTTCAGGCCGGCATCGCGCAGGGCATGGTGCATGCAGCGGACGGCACCGCCACCGCCCGGCTGGGTCATGTGGTAGGCATCGCCCGACAGGCCGAAGCCGACCACTTCGCAATAGATGTTCGCGCCGCGGGCCTTGGCCTGTTCGTACTCTTCGAGTACCAGCACGCCGGCGCCGTCGCCCAGCACGAAACCGTCGCGGTCCTTGTCCCAGGGGCGGCTGGCGCGTTCCGGTTCGTCGTTGCGCGTGGACAGCGCACGGGCTGCCGCGAAGCCGCCGAGGCCCAATGGCGTGGTGGCCATCTCGGCGCCGCCGGCGATCATGACGTCGGCGTCGCCGTAACCGATCATGCGGGCCGCTTCGCCGATGCTGTGGGTGCCCGTGGCGCAGGCGGTGACCAGCGCGGTGTTGGGGCCCTTCAGGCCCATCATGATCGACAGGTTGCCGGAGATCATGTTGATGATGCTGCTGGGCACGAAGAAAGGCGAAATCTTGCGCGGACCGCCTTCGAGATAGGCTCGGGTGTTGCGCTCGATGGTGCCCACGCCGCCGATGCCCGAGCCGATTGAAACGCCGATGCGATCGGCGTTTTCTTCGGTGACCTCGATGCCGGCGTCACGCATGGCGTCCACCGCGGCGCCGATGCCGTAGTGGATGAAGGGGTCCATCTTTTTCTGCTCCTTGACGGGCAGATAGTCGTTGACGTCGAAACCCACAGCCGTGCCGGCGATGCGGACACTGAACGCGGAGGCATCGAAAACTTCGGGCGGGATTGCCCGGATACCACTGCGACCTGCGGTGATGTTGTCCCAGGCCCCCTTAATGGTGGATCCGACCGGCGAGACGATACCCATGCCGGTCACTACAACGCGACGTTTAGACAAGGTGGAGCCCTTTCCTGCAGATAATTCTTAGCGAGCGGATACAAAAGACAAACCGCAACCTTTAGTGGTTGCGGTTTGTCTGGTTCGACTGTGGGAGGCTCAGCTGGAGTGAGCGTTTACGTAGTCGATGGCCTGCTGAACGGTGGTGATCTTCTCGGCTTCTTCATCGGGGATTTCAGTCTCGAATTCCTCTTCGAGCGCCATCACCAGTTCAACAGTATCCAGAGAATCCGCGCCGAGGTCGTCGACAAAAGATGCCTCGTTCTTGATGTCCTCTTCTTTCGCGCCAAGCTGCTCTGCAACAATCTTTTTGACGCGCTCTTCGATATTGCTCATGGTCGAGTTATCCCCTTTACTAGGATCGGAATCTACAGCTTCATTGCGGCGGGTATTGTAGAGAAAAGCACCGGCTCAATCTACACCGCCCGACCCCGCCTGTCATGCCGCCCGGAAATGTTTTTCCCATGCCAGATGCCAGTGCGGGGGGTGATCATAAAATATGAATTAAATCAATTAGTTGCAACAACAAGTTAATGTTGGTTGACGTGCTCAGGGCATGTACATGCCGCCGTTGACGTGCAGGGTCTCGCCCGTAATGTAGCTCGCATCCTCGGAAGCGAGGAAGGCGACGACACGGGCAATCTCCTCCGGCTGGCCGAGACGGCCCAGCGCGATCTGGTTCAGCAGCGCCTCTCGCTGCGCCTCCGGCAGCGCGCGGGTCATGTCGGTATCGATGAATCCCGGCGCGACGGTATTGACCGTGATGCCGCGCGAACCGACTTCACGCGCCAGCGATTTGGAAAAGCCCAGAATGCCAGCCTTGGCGGCGGCGTAGTTGGACTGGCCCGGGTTGCCGGTGGAACCCACGATGGACGAGATATTGATGATACGCCCCTTGCGGGCCTTCATCATGCCGCGCAGGCAGGCCTTGCTGGTGCGGTAGATGGAGCTGAGGTTGGTGTTGATGATGGCATCCCATTCATCGTCCTTCATGCGCATCAGCAGGTTGTCGCGGGTGATGCCCGCATTATTTACCAGGACCGTGACCGTTCCGAAACGTTCGCCCACTTCCTTGATCAGGGCATCGATGGCGGGGGCCTCGGTGACGTTTAGCACCATGCCCGTGCCCTGGACGCCCGCTTCGCTCAGGGCCGCTGCGATCGCCTCGGCGCCCTGCTCGCTGGTGGCCGTGCCGATCACGGTGGCGCCGCGCCGCCCCAGCTCCAGGGCGATGGATCGGCCGATGCCGCGGCTGGCGCCGGTGACCAGCGCAATTTCACCTGCAAGACTCATGCGGATTCTCCCTTGATTTCGTTCAATGTCTTTTCGAGGCTGTCCGGGTCGGCCACCGCATAGGTCGGGATGGCGCGGTCGATGCGCCGGTTGAGGCCGGCGAGCACCTTGCCCGGACCGAATTCCACCACGGCCGTATCGGCGTTCGATGTCATCATGCGCACCGTTTCCACCCAGCGTACGGGGCTGAAAAGCTGGCGTTTCAGGGCGTCGCGGATCCGGTCCGCGTCGTCATAGGCGGCCACGTCGGCGTTGTGAACCACGGGCACGCTGGGCGCCTTGATGCTCACGTCGGCGAGCTTGGCCGCCAGTTCGTCGGCCGCGGCGTGCATCAGCTCGCAGTGCGAGGGCACGCTTACCGGGAGCTTGACCGCGCGCTTGGCGCCCAGGGCCTCGGCTTCGGCAATGGCGCGTTCCACCGCGGCGGCCTGGCCGGCGATAACCACCTGGCCGGGGGAATTGAAGTTGACGGCCTCCACCACCTCGCCCTTGGCGGCCTTTTCGCAGGCCTCGGCGACCTGGGCGTCCTCCAGGCCGAGAATCGCCGCCATGGCGCCCTCACCCGCCGGTACCGCAGACTGCATCAGGCGTCCGCGTTCGGCCACCAGGGAGACGGCGTCGGTGAAATCGAGCGCACCCGCGCAAACCAGCGCGGTGTATTCGCCCAGGCTGTGGCCGGCCATGAACACCGGGTCCGGGCCGCCGCTGGCCTGCCAGATACGCCACACCGCGACACCGGCGGCGAGCATCACGGGCTGGGTGTTGCGGGTGCTGTTGAGCTCTTCTTCCGGGCCGTTCTGCGCCAGACTCCAGAGGTCCTGGCCGAGCGTGTCGGAGGCTTCCTGAAAGGTGTCGCGGACCTGGCCGTACTTGTCCGAAAGGGACACGAGCATGCCGAGCGATTGGGATCCCTGGCCTGGAAAGACCGCTGCAAATTTTTGTGTCACTCAAAGACCCTTCGTGATTGGGGTGATACGAAGGGCCGGTAGTTTATTGGAGGCGATTGATTGCGGCAAATTATCCGCGCGCGAACGGCGTGGACTTGTTTTATAAGATCAGATAACGATAATACCCGCTGGCCCGCAACCAGGGTGATGCACCCTAAGTATGTCGAAAGAAGACCACATTGAAATGGAAGGCACGGTCGTCGAGACCCTGCCCAACACCACATTCCGAGTCAAGCTCGAAAACGGTCACATCGTGACCGCCCACATCTCGGGCAAAATGCGCAAGCACTACATCCGCATCCTTACCGGCGACAAGGTCACTGTGCAGATCACGCCCTATGACCTGAGCAAGGGCCGGATCGTCTACCGCAACCGATAAAGATTCCGCGCGCCCGGCGTTACGGGGTCCGCAAACCCGCCCCGCCCGGGCGCGGCCGTAATCCGCTCAGGCTCAGGTTTCCGCTTCCAGCTGTTCGGCGTCGTACTCGATGCTGAGCCCGCCGTCGCTCACGGCGATGCGGGCCTCGCCGCCCTGTTGCAGGCGTCCGAACAGGATCTCCTCGGCCAGCGGTTTCTTGATGTGTTCCTGGATCACGCGTGCCATGGGCCGTGCGCCCATGATCGGATCGTAGCCGCGTTCCGCCAGCCAGGCGCGCGCATCGTCCTCGACGATGAGCGTGACCTTCTTCTCTTCGAGCTGCGCCTCGAGCTGAATGATGAACTTGTCCACCACGTTGGCGATGGTGCGCGGCTCCAGCGCCTTGAACTGGATGATGGCGTCCAGCCGGTTGCGGAACTCGGGCGTGAAGGTGCGCTTGAGGGCTTCCATGGCGTCCGAGGTGTTGTCCTGGGTGGTAAAGCCCATGGAGGTGCGGCTGATCGACTCCGCCCCCGCGTTGCTGGTCATGACCAGAATCACGTTGCGGAAATCGACCTGGCGGCCGTTGGTGTCGGTCAGCGTGCCGTGGTCCATCACCTGCAGCAGCAGGTTGAACACGTCCGGGTGCGCCTTCTCGATCTCGTCCAGCAGCAGCACGGCATGCGGGTGCTTGAGTACGGCGTCGGTCAGCAGGCCGCCCTCGTCGTAGCCCACGTAGCCGGGAGGCGCGCCGATCAGGCGCGACACGGTGTGGCGTTCCATGTACTCGGACATGTCGAAGCGGATCAGCTCGATGCCGAGAATCTTGGCCAGCTGGCGCGTGACCTCGGTCTTGCCCACACCGGTCGGTCCGGCGAACAGGAAGGAGCCGATCGGCTTGTCTTCCTCGCGCAGGCCCGAACGCGCCATCTTGATCGAAGCGGCGAGCTTGTCGATGGCCTCGTCCTGGCCGAACACCACCATCTTCAGATCCCGCTCCAGGTTCTTCAGGGTCTCGATGTCGGAGGACGACACGTTCTTGGGCGGGATACGCGCGATCTTGGCGACGATGCTTTCCACGTCGCGCACGGTGATGGTCTTGCGCCGGCTGGATTCGGGCTGCAGGCGGCGGTTGGCGCCGGCCTCGTCGATCACGTCGATGGCCTTGTCCGGCAGGTGGCGGTCGGTGATGTAGCGTTCCGACAGCTCGGCCGCGGCGCGCAGTGCCTTGCGGGTGTATTTGACCTGATGATGTTCCTCGAAACGGGTCTTGAGCCCCTTGAGGATCTCGTAGGTCTCGTCCAGGGTCGGTTCGGGCACGTCGATCTTCTGGAAGCGGCGCGCCAGGGCACGGTCCTTTTCGAAAATGCCGCGGTATTCCTGATAGGTCGTCGAGCCGATGCATTTCAACTCGCCCGAGGCCAGCAGCGGCTTGATCAGGTTGGAGGCGTCCATGACGCCGCCGGACGCCGCGCCGGCACCGATGATGGTATGGATCTCGTCGATGAACAGCACCGCGCCCTCTTCCTTGCGCAGCTGGGCGAGCACCGCCTTGAGGCGCTTTTCGAAATCGCCGCGGTACTTGGTGCCGGCGACCAGGGCGCCGAGGTCCAGCGAGTAGATGGTGCTGTGGGACAGAATCTCGGGTACCTCGCCGTCCACGATCTTCTTGGCCAGGCCCTCGGCGATGGCGGTCTTGCCCACGCCGGCCTCGCCCACGTACAGCGGGTTGTTCTTGCGTCGGCGGCACAGGATCTGGATGGTGCGCTCGACCTCCGCCTCGCGCCCGATCAACGGGTCGATGCGCCCGGCACGGGCCTGCTCGTTGAGATTGGTGGCGTACTGGTCGAGCGGCTTGGTTTGCGGCTCGACGCCTTCCTCGAGTTCGCTCTCGTCGACGGGGGCGCTTTCCTGCCCTGTCAGATCGTCGCCCACCTTGGAGATGCCGTGAGAGAGGTAATTCACGACGTCCAGGCGCGACACGTCGCGCTGGTTGAGAAGGAACACCGCGTGGGAATCCTGTTCACCGAAGATGGCGACCAGCACGTTGGCGCCGCTCACCTCTTTCTTGCCGGAGGACTGGACGTGGAACACGGCGCGTTGCAGCACGCGCTGGAAGCCCAGCGTCGGCTGGGTGTCGCGCGAGTCGTTGGGCGGCAGTAAGGGGGTGTTTTCGTCGATGAAGCGTTCCAGTTCATGGCGCAGCTCTTCGACGTCGACGCCGCAGGCACGCAGCACGCCCGAGGCTGACGGATTGTCCGTGAGCGCGAGCAGCAGGTGCTCCACGGTCATGAACTCATGCCGTTTTTCCCGGGCCTGTTTGAAGGCCTGGTTCAGGGATAATTCAAGCTCTTTACTCAGCATAGCCTGTCACCGTCACGCCGCTTCCATTGAACAAAGCAAGGGGTGTTGATTTTCGCGCGAGAAGTCGTTGACCTGGGCAACCTTGGTTTCCGCGATCTCGCGCGTGAAGATGCCGCACACACCCTTCCCTTGGGTATGAACCGTGAGCATGATGTGGGTCGCCTTTTCGCGGTTCATACCAAAGAATTTTTCAAGCACCAGCACGACGAATTCCATCGGGGTGTAGTCGTCGTTCAACAGCACGACCTTGTACAACGGAGGGCGCTTCAGTTTCGGAGGCGCTTCCTCGACGGCCAGGCCCGGGTCTTGTGTGTTTGTACGCTCCTTGCTCATGAGTTTTCAAGCGTCGCTTCTTATCAAATATTAGGCCGCATGGGCCGGGTTTCAATCGTGAATTTTCGAAAGTTGCAAATGATTATACCGCAGCTGTCCAGTGCGCCATCGCGGCGGACATCGTTATGAGGTAATTTCTAGCTTTACCCCATAATCTTATGATTTTTATGTGGTTTTTATGATGGTGGCGGCAGGGCATCTGCCCCGCTGCCGATACTGCGGGGTTGGACCGTTTTTCCGGCCCCTGGTGTCACAGTGTACACCGAGGGACCGGCCGGTTGTGTTACATGTGGGCGACGATCTGCTGGCCGAAACCGGAACAGGAAACCTCAGTGGCGCCGTCCATCAGGCGCGCGAAATCGTAGGTCACCTGCTTGGCCGAAATGGCGCCGGCCAGTCCCTTGACGATCAGGTCGGCTGCCTCGCTCCAGCCCATGTGGCGCAGCATCATCTCTGCAGACAGGATCAGCGAGCCGGGGTTCACCTTGTCCTGCCCCGCGTATTTGGGCGCGGTGCCGTGGGTGGCCTCGAACATGGCCACCGTGTCCGACAGGTTGGCGCCGGGCGCGATGCCGATGCCGCCGACCTGGGCGGCCAGCGCGTCGGAGATGTAGTCGCCGTTCAGGTTAAGGGTGGCGATCACGCTGTACTCGGCCGGACGCAGCAGGATCTGCTGCAGGAAGGCGTCCGCGATCACGTCCTTGACCACGATCTCGTTGCCGGTCCTGGGATTCTTGAAGCTGCACCAGGGACCGCCATCGATTTCCTTGGCGCCGAACTCCTCCCGGGCCAGCTCATAGCCCCAGCTCTTGAAGGCGCCTTCGGTGAATTTCATGATGTTGCCCTTGTGCACCAGGGTCACCGACGGCTTGTCGTTGTCGATGGCGTACTGGATCGCCTTGCGCACCAGGCGCTTGGTGCCCTCGGAGGACACCGGCTTGATGCCGATTCCCGCCGTGTCGGGGAAGCGGATCTTGGTCACGCCCATCTCGTTCTGCAGGAAGTCGACGACCTTTTTGGCTTCGGGCGTGCCCGCTTCCCACTCGATGCCGGCGTAAATGTCCTCGGAGTTCTCGCGGAAGATGACCATGTCGGTCTTCTCCGGCTCCTTCACCGGGCTGGGGGTGCCCTCGTAATAGCGGATCGGGCGCAGGCACACGTACAGGTCGAGCTGCTGGCGCAGCATCACGTTCAGCGAGCGGATGCCGCCGCCCACCGGCGTGGTCAGCGGGCCCTTGATGGAGACCACGTACTCCTTGACCGCCTCCAGAGTCTCGTCCGGCATCCAGGTGCCTTCGCCGTACACGCTGTTGGCCTTTTCGCCGGCGTAGATTTCCATCCAGGCGATCTTGCGGCTGCCGCCGTAGGCCTTTTCCACCGCACTGTCGATCACCTGCTTCATGACCGGGGTGATGTCCACGCCGATACCGTCACCCTCGATATAAGGGACGATCGGCTGGTCGGGAACGTTCAGGGAGTAATCGGCGTTGGCGGTGATCTTCTCACCATGGTCGGGGACCTGAATGTGCTGGTAGGCCATGGAGTCTCCGTTGGCTGGGATTCGGAATCGGGTGTCAGGCCGCGATTATATCGTATCGATGCGGCGAATAATTCCATTATCAGCGTGGTCACTCTGATTCGCACCCTACCCACGTGTACACTAGCGCCCCATGACCTGGAAACCCCACGCCACTGTCGCCTGCATCGTCGAACGCGACGGCCGCTTCCTGATGGTGGAGGAAGTCGACACCGGCGCGGCGGTGTTCAACCAGCCCGCCGGGCATCTCGAACCGGACGAAAATCTCTCCGCCGCTGCGGTGCGCGAAGCGCTGGAGGAAACCGGCTGGCACGTGCAGCCGAAATACCTG
>JARRKE010000071.1 GCA_037388465.1 Gammaproteobacteria bacterium | reverse complement strand
GGTCGGCGGTTTCGTCGCCGCCCGCTTTCGCCTGCCGACCGTCGGTGGGTTGTTCCTGGCGGAAAAGCTGATCTCCCCCCTTCTTCTCGGCGTGATCAAACGCAAATAATTCGCGTCGCTTCATGGTGACGATGCTTCCAATATTCCCGCAACGCCGGCCAGCCGGCGTTATCTGATTTCTGTCCGGGTTCCGCGGTGCATCATCAGGCTGTGCGCGATCCAGCCGACGATGAAGCCGATGGCCAGCATGAAAAGCATGAACAGGGCGCGCGACATCGAAATCGTCCAGAACAGGAAACGGATTTCGACCACCGCAACATTCTGCAGAATGAAGATCAGCGCGAGCCCGGCGAGCACCAGGCTCAATACCAGCTTGAAATGCATTCCCCTGCCCTCCTTATCGCGTTTCGCCGGAAGTACCATGCCACTACGAGCATAGACCAGACGCGATCCGTCACGCCCGGACCGATTGCCGGGAACCGGGTCCCGCTGCATGGCGTCCCAAAACAAGGGAATGGTCTATAACTTCCTTCACACTACGAACAAAACACCCCAGGAGGACACCATGGCTGGCAAGAAACTGCTGATGATCGTCGGCGATTTCGGCGAAGACTACGAAATCATGGTCCCCTTTCAGGCCCTGCAGGTGGTCGGACACACCGTGCACGCCGTCTGCCCCGACAAGAAAGCCGGAGACACCGTGCGCACCGCCATACACGATTTCGAGGGCGACCAGACCTACAGCGAAAAGCCCGGACACAATTTCGCCCTCAACCACGATTTCGACAAGGTGAAACCCGAGGATTACGACGCCCTGGTGCTGCCGGGTGGCCGCGCGCCGGAATATCTGCGCCTGAACCCGCGCGTGCTGGAGATCTGCAAACACTTCGGCGATGCGGATAAGCCGATTGCCGCCATCTGTCACGGACTGCAGATCATGGCCGCCGCTGACATGCTCCAGGACCGTTCCTGTACCAGTTACCCTGCAGTCGGCCCCGAATGTTCAGTCGCGGGCGCCAGCTGGCAGGATATCGCCGTGACGGATGCCTTTGTTGATGGCAATCTGGTTACCGCCCAGGCCTGGCCTGCGCATCAGAAGTGGCTGGCGGAATTTCTAAAGGTGCTGGGGACGAAGATCGAACATTAACTTTGAAAAGAACAGACAAGGCAGTTCAGAAATTGCTTCCAAAAACATAATCCGGTAGACGGGATTTTAAGCTCGCCTCGTACTCGGGCTCGGCGTAATTCGCCATGCTGCTGGCGAATGCTGCACGCTGACGTGAAGATCCGTGGGTATCGAACAGGGATTGGCGCGTGCCGGCGCGGGTGATCTTGGCGTAGAAGCGTTTGATCTCGACGGGCGGAATTCCCGATCGGGCGGCGAGTTCCACGCCGATGTCGTCCGCTTCCGTTTCCTGCAGGCGTGACAGCGGCATCAGCTGCAGATACACCGCGATGTCCGAATTCATTTCGTTGATGACGTCGGCCACTTTAAGCGTACGTCCCGGCGGCGGTGGATCGAATTCCGCCGCCATCGAAATCTGTTCGCGCACGTGCTCGGCGATGACGTGCCCGATCTCGTGTGCCAGCACCACGCCGAGTTCGTCATCGTTCAGGTGATAGGCTTGGATGAAATGCGTGCCTACCAGCAGTTTGCCGCCCGCCATGCTGAAGGCGGCCACTTCCGGATCGGAAGTAATGTGCACCTCCCACGGCCAGTCTGCTGCCTCGGGCTTGAGAAAGACGGCCTGGGCGATCAGGCGTGAGCTGATCCGACGTACCCGTTCGAGGGTCGCCTTGTCGTTATCCAGTTCGTGAAGTGAAGCGAAGTGAACGAGCTTCTGGTGGTAGGCCTTGGACGCGGCGGCCTGGACGGCGGCGCGGGAAAAGAGCATGTGTTGGGAGCGTCCGGTTACCGGCACATCGGCCAGAACCGAACTTGTGCTGAGCAAAAATGCCGCGACCACCAGGAGTCGGACCACCTAATCGCCCCCTCAAAGGTGGTTCAGGGGCATGCCCATTACCACCTTTTTGTTACATCCTAATTACAAATTAGGCTGAAAAAGCGGGGGTTGCAAGGCAATTGGTCGGGTTTTATGTGCCGTTTATTTGCGCTTTGGTACTTGAATGAGGATTCGTCGAAGCCCGAGATTCAGGCAAACAGGGGGCGTTCGAGCCTCAATCCGCCACCAGAAACCGTCGGATATGCTCGTAAACGGACAGCAGTCCCATGGCCTCCCCGCCCTTCGGGCGGCCCGGACGGGGACGCTCATTCCACGCCATGATGTCGAAATGCGCCCAGGGGATCTTGTGTCCCACGAATTCCTGCAGGAACAGGGCGGCGGTGATGGCGCCGCCAAAGGGCGTGGCGGCTGAATTGACCAGATCGGCGACTTGGCTTTTGAGATAGGTCGAATAGGGCTTGTGCAGCGGCAGACGCCAGATGGGCTCGGCGACCGCTTCCGAGGCCTGCATCAGCCCGGATGCCAGCGCCTCGTCGTTGGCGAAGAACACCGGCACCTCGGTACCCAGCGCCACGCGGGCGGCGCCGGTCAGGGTGGCAAAGTCGATCAGCAGATCGATCTTGTCCTCGGACGCCGCATACAGGGCGTCGCAGATCGCCAGACGCCCTTCGGCGTCGGTGTTGTCCACCTCCACGGTCTTGCCGGACCGTGTTTTCAGCACGTCGCCGGGGCGGAAGGCGTTGGCGCCGATGGCGTTCTCTGCCGCGCCGATCAGCACGCGCAGGCGTACCGGCAGGCCGGTATCCATGATCCAGCGCGCCAGGCCCAGCACGTGGGCGGAGCCGCCCATGTCCTTTTTCATCATGCGCATGTTGCTGGCGGGTTTGATGTCCAGGCCGCCGCTATCGAAACACACGCCCTTCCCCACCAGAGTGACCTGGCGATGGCCAGGGTCGCCCCAGGTGAGCTCGATCAGCCGGGGCGGATGGCTGCTGGCCCGGCCCACGGCATGCAGCGCCGGGTAGTTCAGCGCCAGCAGCTCGTCGCCGACCACCTCGTTGAACTGTCCCCCATAGGTTACGGCCAGCTGGGCGGTTTCGGCGGCCAGATGCTGGGGCATCATGTCCTCCGCCGGCGTATTGATGAGATTGCGCACCAGCGAGATGGCCTCCACGGCCGCCTGAACGTCCTCGACGGCGCCGCTCAGCTTGAGCTGTGGCTGGGCATGCGGGCGCTTGGGGGGCTCCTTGTAGCGGGTATAGCGGTAGCTGCCCAGGCCCCAGGCGATCTCGGCCAGGCGCACGGTTTCCGCCGGCCAGTCGGATTCGAGGTGATAAACGCCGTTGGGCAGGCGCGCGGCCAGCCCGCCCAGCAGCCAGGGGTCGGGTTCCCTGGTGACGCCGAACAGGACGGCCTGCAGGTTGCCTTCGGCATCCGGAATCAGGCTGCGGCTGCCTTCCCTGGCATGGAAGTCGTTGGTCTCCACCCATCTGCGTACGCGCGGTTCCTGCCCTTCCAGCCATTCGTCGAGCTCGGCCTTGCGCATGGGGATGAGCGGGATGCTGGCGGCCTGGGCGTTTTCTTCTGCGAAGCACGTGGACATGGGCGTACTGACCTGTGGTTGGGGTTGAAGCTGCCGCAACCGCCTGCGCGAACGAGCGGTATGCGGCGTAAATTTCGTTTGACCTCAAGTTAAGTTGAGGTCCTAACATCCCTGCATCGAGTGACGAGCCAAGGATCGCAACATGACCGAGGGAAGCCTGCCGGCAAGCGCCGACAATGCATCATTCTACCGGATCGACGGACACCCGGATGCGTGTGTTAACATCGCGTCCCCATTTCGCATCCGCGATCGCGGCATGACTACTGCACTTTCAATACGGAATTTACGCAAAACCTACGACAACGGCGTCGAGGCGCTGAAAGGCATCAGCCTGGATGTCGCCGAGGGCGACTTCTACGCCCTGCTCGGCCCCAACGGTGCGGGCAAATCCACCACCATCGGCATCATCACCTCGCTGGTGCGCAAGACCTCGGGCACCGTGCAGGTATACGGCAAGGACCTGGACCGAGAGATCCAGCAGGTCAAGCGCTACATCGGCCTGGTCCCGCAGGAGTTCAACTTCAACGGCTTCGAGCCGGTGGAGGAGATCATCATCAACCAGGCGGGGTTCTACGGTATCGACCGCCCGGTGGCGCGCGAACGCACCAACGCCCTGCTCAAGGAGCTGGGCCTGTGGGACAAGCGCCGTACCATGGCGCGCAGCCTGTCCGGCGGCATGAAACGCCGCCTGATGATCGCGCGCGCCCTGGTGCACCGCCCGCGTCTGCTGATCCTGGACGAGCCGACGGCAGGCGTGGATATCGAGCTACGCCGCTCGATGTGGGACTTCCTGCGCGATACCAATAATGACGGCACGACGATCATCCTCACCACGCATTATCTGGAAGAGGCCGAAAGCCTGTGCCGCAACATCGGCATCATCGACAACGGTGAGCTGGTTGAAAACACCGGGATGAAGAACATCCTGGCCAAGCTCAACGTCGAGACCTTCGTGCTGGACCTGAAGGATCCGGTGAGCGAGCTGCCCTCGCTGCCAGAACATGCGGTACGTCTGGTGGACGAGCACACCATCGAGGCCGAGATAGCGCGTGAGGACGGCGTGAACCAGCTGTTCGCCGACCTCACCCGTCACGGCATCGAGGTGCTCAGCATGCGCAACAAGACCAACCGGCTGGAAGAACTGTTCCTCGATCTGGTGGGCCATAGCCCCGAAGACGCCAAGGAAAACGAGGAAAACGCCTGATATGAACGCGAACGAAATATTTATCGCCTACAAGACCATCGTCATCCGCGAGGTTCTGCGTTTCATGCGTATCTGGATGCAGACGGTGCTGCCGCCCATGATCACCACAGCGCTGTACTTCGTGATCTTCGGGCACCTGATCGGTAACCGCATCGGCGAGATGGACGGCTACAGCTACATGGAGTTCATGGTGCCGGGGCTGATCATGATGTCCATCATCACCAACTCCTACGCCAACGTGGTGTCGTCGGTGTACGGCGCCAAGTTCCAGCATCACATCGAGGAGATGCTGGTCTCCCCCATGCCCAACTGGGTGATGCTGCTCGGGTTCATTACCGGCGGCATGGCGCGCGGTCTGGTGGTGGGACTGGCGGTGTCGGTCGTGGCGTTGTTTTTCGCGCCGCTGCATATCCACAACTTTTTCGTGATCGCCCTGGTATTCATGCTCACCTCGGGCCTGTTCGCGCTGGGCGGCTTCCTCAACGGCATTTTCGCCAACAGCTTCGATCACATCTCGATCGTGCCGACCTTCGTGCTGACACCCCTCACCTACCTGGGCGGTGTGTTCTACTCCATTCACATGCTGCCCGAAATCTGGCAGAAGGTGTCTCTGGCGAACCCGATCCTGTACATGATCAATGCCTTCCGCTACGGCATTCTCGGCCAGTCCGACATCAAACTGTGGGTTTCGCTGCTGGTATTGATCGCTTTTTCGGGCGGCCTGTTCACCGCCAGCCTGTGGTTCCTGAAGCGCGGCTACGGCGTCAGGCAGTAACCGTTCCTCGGGCTGACAATAAAAAGGGGGGAAGCTTGAAAAAGCCTCCCCCTTTTTGCTTTTCTTCTGCCCTGCTTCAGTGTTTTGCTGCTTCGTTCTTTTCCTCGGCGCCGTGCGGGCTGTCCGAAGCGTGCGAGAGATACAGCGCCAAACCGATCAGAGCGATACCGGCGGCGAAGTAAAGCATCTGCAGGGGCGTGTCGAGCGTCATCTCCAGGGCATGCTCGAAGAACTTGACGATCAGGATCATCAGCACGACCTTGGCCAGGCGGGCCTTGAGGTCGTCCAGGTTGCTGATGAACAGCACCTTGGAACTGCGTTCCGAGCTTTCCGCTGCGTCGATCTTGCTGATGAACAGCTCGTACAGGCCCAGTGCGAAGATGAGCATGACGGTGGCAAGCAGGTAGCCGTCGATGATCTCGACCACGTGGGTGACCGTTTCCGCCCGCAGGTCCATGCGCGCTTCAATGGTCAGCCCGGACGAGGCGTAGTGCGTCAGGTGGGTCAGCATGTACCAGGTATCCACGGTGGCCATGTAAAACACGGCGATGGCGGCGGCCAGGCTCGCCACGACGGCAGCCAGTACCACCAGGCGGCTGTTCCACAAAAAACTCTCGAATACCTGCTCCAGCTTTTTCACGTTCAACTCCCCATTGAGTTATTCAAAAATCTTAAACCCCGGCCGTTTGCGGGCATCCACAGGAAGATAACCGTGAATCAGGTGGGGTTACCAGATGGGATGTCCAGCTCAGGCGCGAAAGCGGACTTTTACAACCGTTTCCGCCAGCAGATCAAGCCCTTGCGCTTACAGCCCTTTGTGTGCCAGCTACTGTTACGCGCTGATTTATGGTTTTGGTGTCGGTGCCACTGAAGGGCCTTCACACAGGGGCATGGCATCTTTGGGATTGAGGATACGTATGTCCGAGAAAGTATTTTACTAGTGCAATTGTATGCGGGAATCGGAACCTGCGATCTTCGGCCCTTTGCTGCGGAAGTATTTCAACCATGCGGCCATGATCCCAGCCGATATATCATTTTCTCTGCGGGCGTACCCGGCCGGGGTCGTACCCCAGTAAAAACCGATATAGCCGTCGACCATGCTGCGCGAACGGTCCACGAATTGATTGAATTCATCAATTCAGGGATATCCTGCTTTATGTAGCAACCCAGTCCGGTGATATCCAGATGCAGCCCTGTCCGCTCCGCCAGTGCCAAAACTCGCGCCAACTGGTTCAGAGCCTGCCAGTTCGGCCTGTCGGGAGATGACATGAACTTCCCCAGCTGCAAATGGATGCGTACGACATTGGCGCCAAGGCTTTTCATCTCCTCGAAATCCTTTTCAATCGTTGGCCATTCGTCGAGCCAGTAATTTTCAAGAAGGCGCTTGCGATCGTCGTGATCGTAGTTGAATCCCCAGGGGATGAATGCCTTGCCCGATGTGCCGATGACGAAATGGGCACCGTCCTGACTCAGATGGATATACGGAAGTCTATTTGCTGTCTCGGCATCGCCTGATTTTGAATCCGCCCAAACGCGAACCGGCATAAAAGCCACAATGCACACAATCAGCATGCAGGCGCTGACTATCGAGCGTATGTTTACGTGACGACTCATATGCTCCGCGCCGAGGTCAGGCCGATGGAATCCAGCGAACCTCGTTCGTGTAAAGGCGCTCGATCTCGGCGGCATCTACTGGCCTGGAGAAGAAGTAGCCCTGCCCGTAGCCACAGCCGATCTGTCTCAGGTAGTCGAGCTGTTCGGCGGTTTCGATGCCTTCAGCAAGAGACGCGAGCCCCAGGCTTCTGGCCAGCTGAACGGTCGCGGTGACGATGGCGGCATTGTCCAGGTCATCGGGCAGGCCCATGACGAAAGCACGGTCGATTTTGAGCATGCTCAAAGGCATGTGTTTGAGGCGGTGCAGTGAAGAAAAACCCGTGCCGAAGTCATCCAGGGCGATGGCGATGCCTTGCGCGTTGAGCTGGTTCAGTGCGGACTCCATGCGCTCCGGGTCCAGAATCATGGCGCTCTCGGTCACCTCCAACTCCAGTGACTCCCGGTCGACACCGGCTTCCTTGATCACGGACATGACCTGGTCCGCGAAGCCTTCCTGCAGCAGTTGCCTTGCCGATATGTTGACCGCGACGATCAGCTTCATGCCAGCGTCCTGCCAGGCACTGATCTGGCGACATGCCTCTTTGAGGACCCATTCGCCAATCGGGAGAATGAGGGCGGTCTCCTCAGCGATGGTTACGAACTCGGTGGGTGGCGTGAGCTGTCCGTCTTCCCTGCGCCAACGCAGCAATGCCTCCACGCCCACCATGCGCCCCTGCGCCAGCTCGACGACCGGCTGATATACAAGCTCGAACTGCGCCGCTTCAATGGCCTTGTGCAGGCTGTTGGCCAGCGACATGCGTTGCTGCTGTCGATCGGACAACTCCCTGGAGTAAAACTGATACCCACCCTTCCCCAGCTCTTTGGCGCGATACATGGCCGTATCGGCATGGCGCATGAGATCGTCGATATCGGTGCCGTCGAGCGGGTACTGGCTGATGCCGATACTGACGCCGACGTAGGCATCCTGGCCGGCAATCGTGAACGGCGTCTTGAGTGCCTCGAGAATGCGCTGGGCGAGAATGGCGGCATCCTGGCTTAGTTGATTCTCGTCTGCCGGCCTCCCGTTGCTGTGATGCGATATCAGCAGCACGAATTCGTCGCCGCCCTGCCTGGCCACGAAGTCGCTGGTGCGGACGATCTCGCGGAAGCGACCGGCGACCTGGCGCAGGAGCTTATCGCCCGCCTCGTGCCCCAGGGTGTCGTTGACCAGCTTGAAGTCGTCCAGGTCCATGAACATGATGGCGACCTGGCCGTTGTGGCGGCGCGCAGTGGCGAGGTCGCGTTCAAGCATTTGCAGCATCATGGCCCGGTTGGGCAGGCCGGTCAGGCTGTCATGAAACGCCATGTGCTCGATCTGCTCCTCGATCTGCTTCTCCCTTTTCTGCGCGCGCTTGAATTCGATGCCGCGGGTCAGGGAACGGGCGAGATCCGTGAGCAGTCCGATTTCCTGTTCGTCAAAGGCATCCGTTTCCCCGGCATACACCGACAGCACCCCGAACACCCACCCCTGTGACAGCAGCGGGAGCGCGATCATCGAATGGAACCCGTGTTCTCTAACGTGTGCGACCCACTCGGGGGCGGCTTTGAAATCATCCACGTTCTGGACGGTGTATATCTCACCGGTGCGTATGGCGATGCCGGTCGGCGTCTGCCCGGTTTCATCCGCGCCGCTCACCAGACCGCAGCTCTCCGGGGTGCACGAACATTGGCCGGCGGAGGCGAAATGCCGTAACGGGTCATTGGGTTTGTCCTGGACATAGCCGACCCATACAAAGGGATAGTCCCCGATCTCAGCGATGTTTCTGCAGGTGCCGGCGACCAGGTCCTCCTCGCTGACCGCGCTGCCGAGTATCTCGTCGCTGGCGTTGAGTGCGCCCAGCGCGCGGTTGGCCTGTTGGAGCTGGACCTCGTTCCTGCGATGCTCGGTGACATCACGTCCGACACCGGCCACGCCGACAGTCTGTCCGGTATGGTTCTTGATGGCCACGCCATTGAAGTGGTACAGCGCGGGTCCATCAGGTGTCAGAAGATGCACCTCGGCTTCTGCATAACCGTTGCCTATCACGTTGGCGATCATGCGCGCGATGGAGGGGCGGTCGGATTCGGCAAGCAGTTCGGCGGCCGCCAGGTTCCGCAGTTCATTCGCCAGACGGCCGCTCGCTTTGTGTAGCGCAGTGTTCCACCATACCAGCTTGCCGTTGAGGTCGACCCGGTACAGGATGTCGGAAATGCTCTCCGTGACCGCATGGTGCTGCTGATAAAGCCGTGCGAGTTCATCGGCCATGTACGCACGTTCGGTAACGTCATGGAAAATGGATACCAGATAAAGCTCTCCGCCAAGCATCAGGCGGGCGCTGCCGATCTCGGCAATGAAGTTGCTGCCGTCCTTGCGCCGTACAGGAATATCCGCGGCCACGCTGGTTGTTTTGGTGCTGGCATCGCTGAAGGATTCGATCACGTACGGTAAATTGGCCGGTTCGTGCAGCATGTCGAACCGCCGGCCGATCAACTCTTCGCGCGAATAACCGACCATCCTGCAGAAGACGTCGTTGACCATCCGGAGACGCCTGTCCGATACGTGCACCGTGGTGATGCCGGCTACGGCGGTATTGTATATCGCCTCGAAGCGCTCTTCGGATGCCCTGAGTTCCTCGTTGAGCCGGCTGAGATCATTGACGCGGGCATCGAGCTCTTCGGCGAGCATATTGAGGCCGGTCATGATGGCGTCTAGCTCATCGCCTGCGTCTGTCGGTTTGGTACGCGCGTCGAGTTCGCCGAAGGCGATCCGGTAGATCGCATCCAGGATCTGCGAGATACGCGGATCGGCCTGTTGCTGTCGACGGGTGTTCATTGAATACCGTCTCTGCCCCGAGAAATGCGGTCGTCAGGGACTGTGATACGTATGCGCTCCATTGCAGTTATGCCGGTCTGTCTGGTTTCAGAAAACCTTTCAGCCATTCCAGGGCCTCGGGCTCGTCGGTGAACATACGCGTGGGTACGCGCATGCGGTTGATGCCGATATAAAAGTTACCCATTACCCGGCTCACCGGCGAGGCGACAAGCAAGGCGGTGGCGGTCACCACACCCTTCAGGGCATCGCTGCCCCAGAAGCGGCGTGCCTCCAGTGTGGCGGATTTAATCCAGCGAATGTCTACCAGCACTGGCCGGGGTATTCCTCTGCCGGCCTTGGCGATCCTCTTGAGAGAGTCTTTGGCCTTTGCCAGCGTGTCTTCGGCGCCGGGCGGGACGATGGCGCGCACGATGCCGTCGTCACCAAGCCAGAAGGTGCCGTCGGACACGGCGGCCGTATCGGTCGCCGGTGCATCGTTTTCGGGTGGGTGATGTTCTTCCATGTCCCTGCTCACTAGTCCGGCCCTAATCGCATCATCCTCTGCGTGTCCTTCCTGTACTTCCCGTACGTAGTCGAGAGCTTCTGGGTTGTGTGTTTCTTTATTGTGGACGTGGAGACGGGAGTGGATTCCACGTGGGCAGGCCCCTGGATGCCCTTATCCGTAGTCTAGCTGACCTGCCATGATCTGCAGGGTAATTGGATGGTCATAGGCGACCGGCGGCCGCCCCGGCCCGATTTGCGGCTGTACAATATTTGAGCTTTGGAGGAATAAATTAATGATGGTCGTTCAATTGGACAAAAAATGAGCGAGTGCTGTGTGTTGACGTAACCGCTCCAGCAATTTTGGTCAAAGTTTTTCCAATTACCTATGACGATAGGCATTTACTTCTCTTATGATACTTTGTCTGTTCGTTCAAAAACGAGCTTGAGAGAATTTCCTGAAGTAATAACTTTCTTTATCCCGCCCTCAACTGAAACACCAGAAAGTTCGATATCAAACCCACCTTGGACATTCTTGACGATTTCCAATGATGCGACGACGGTCAAGGACTTCAGAGTCAACCCCTGGACTCCTTTTAGCGCCGAGACAGCCGCAACGACAGCATCTGCGATGTCCTGTCCGGGCTCCTTTGTAAGGGCTTTGCTGGATAGTTTATTTGGTACAAGAACCAGGGTAATTGAGTTTGCATCGGTTTGCTTTTTACCACCGCCTGCAGACAGGAATAGAGAGACCTTTCCATTTGTATCACGCTCGGCCCTGGATGAAAGCGTCAGCTCTGCGCTTTTCAGAGGAGGCAGTGTTGAGGAGATTTCTCTGTTCTGGGCGATTCTGTCCACCGCCACCTGGACTTGTGTGACAAGTTCCTGTACGGCCACTTGCGTTTCGGCTGGGGTGAGGCTTGCGCAGCCTGAAATGGATAGTACGAAAAAGAGCAGGACGGTAATTTTCAGTTTCAT
>JARRKE010000070.1 GCA_037388465.1 Gammaproteobacteria bacterium | reverse complement strand
TGTCTTCCAGTTCGAACTCGATACCGCCGATGAATTTCACGAAAATGTTGTAGATGACCGAACCGATGGCGACCCAGACATAGCCGAATACCAGATAGATCAGCGGCAGCGCCAAAAACATGAACAAGGGAAAATGCATCGGATTGCCGTGAACATCGACCGACGGCATGGTCATCGCCATCCACGCCGACATCGGCAATACAAATATCAGGCTGAGGACCGCCATCATGATTCCGAACACCTTGGCGTTCTGGTGCGGTGACAGCCGTTTAATCTGCTTTTTCATAACACGTCCTTTTGATTTGTTATCGCCCTGAATGTACAGCGCCGGGCCATCCCGCCGACCCCGCATTCATGCTGTCGCTTCTACATAACCGGCAGATCGTACGGAGTCAATCCCGCAATTGGCCGTTTTTTTCGCGTATTCCGCACCTTCAGTTCATTTTTTATTCATTAGAATCCGTTAATTTGCTAAACTCTCGCGCTTTTTGCCCCGCGACCCCCTCGCGGGGTTTTGTTTGCCTGTCCCCGGGAGTGGTGATGTTTTTCAATTTCGAGTGTACCGACAAAGGTTGTCCCAAGAACGATATTCTCTCCGGCCTCACGGTCGCCCTGGCGCTGGTGCCCGAGGCGGTCGCCTTCGCTTTCGTGGCCGGCGTATCGCCATTGGTCGGTCTGTATGCCGCCTTTATCGTCGGACTCGTCACCGCAGCCTTCGGGGGACGCCCGGGCATGATCTCCGGCGCCACCGGCTCGCTGGCCGTGGTCATGGTCGCGCTGGTGGCCCAGCACGGCGTGGAATACCTGTTCGCGGCGGTGGTGCTGATGGGCGTCATCCAGATCGCCATCGGCGTGCTGCGGCTCGGCAAGCTCATCCGCATGGTGCCGCACCCGGTGATGCTCGGTTTCGTCAACGGGCTGGCCATCGTCATTTTCCTGGCCCAGCTCAAAAGCTTCCAGGTCACCGGCGCTGACGGGACCTCGCACTGGCTGGACAACAAGGCGCTGGCGACAATGCTGGGCCTGGTGCTGCTGACCATGGCCATCACCTACTTCCTGCCCAAACTGACCCGCGCGGTGCCCTCCTCCCTGGCGGCCATCGTGGTGGTCACGCTGCTGGTGATCGGCTTCAACCTGGACAGCCGTACCGTGGGCGACCTCTCCTCCATCGGCGGCGGCCTGCCGCAGTTCCACATCCCGGCCGTACCCTTCACCCTACACACGCTGTGGATCATTCTGCCCTACTCCTTCATCTTCGCCGCCGTCGGCTTGATCGAGTCGCTGCTGACGCTCAACCTCATCGACGAGCTGACCGAAACCCGCGGCCGCGGCAACAAGGAATGCGTCGGCCAGGGTGCGGCCAACGCCATCACCGGCCTGTTCGGCGGCATGGGCGGCTGCGCCATGATCGGCCAGTCGATGATCAACGTGAACTCGGGCGGCCGCGGCCGCCTGTCAGGCATCAGCGCCGCCGTCTTCCTGCTGATCTTCATCCTGTTCGCCTCCGGCCTCATCGAGCGCATTCCGCTGGCGGCGCTCACCGGGGTGATGTTCATGGTGGTGATCGGCACGTTCGAGTGGTCCAGCTTCCGCATCATGGGCAAGATCCCCAAGTCGGACGCCTTCATCATCGTGCTGGTCTCGGCGGTGACGGTGGCCACCGACCTGGCCATTGCCGTCATCGTAGGCGTGATCATCTCGGCGCTGGTATTCGCCTGGGAGCACGCCAAGCAACTGCACGTTAAGAGCTACGAAGACGAGCAGGGCTCCAAGGTGTACGAACTCAACGGTCCGCTATTCTTCGCCTCGGTCAAGAACTTCCGCGACCTGTTCGACCCGAAGAACGACCCCAAGGACGTGGTGATCGAATTTCAGCACTCACGGGTGGTGGACCACTCCGCCATCGAGGCCATCGACAACCTGGCCGAGCGCTACATGAGCGCCGGCAAGCGCCTGCACCTGCGCCACCTGAGCGCCGAGTGCAAACAACTGCTGGACAAGGCGGGTGACCTGGTGGAAGTGAACGTCATCGAAGATCCGCGCTATGCGGTCGCTGATGATAGGTTAGCTTAAGAAAAACAACCGCATTATCCGCTAGGAAGTGGTCGTTCTCGCTATCTACACATCTATATTTTGCCTACCAAGCAAAGCTGTTTTTTTACTGTTCTCAATACAAAAAGGGCGAAAGTAAAAACTTTCGCCCTTTAATTATTGCCAGCCTATTGATTGGCTTGCTACCACATCAGTCAGCCATGTTGTCCATGATCGCCTGACGCACAGCGCCCAACTCGGCCGGCACGGTAACCATGGCGCCGTGGCTTTGCTTGATGGCGATGTCCGGGTCCTTCAGGCCGTGCCCGGTGAGCGTGCAGACCACACGGCTGCCTTCCGGGATCTTGCCGCTCTTGATGTCACGCATGGCACCGGCCAGCGAGGTGGCGGAAGCCGGTTCGCAGAACACGCCCTCCTTCTGCGCCAGCAGTTTCTGCGCGGCGAGGATTTCATCGTCGGTGCATTCGTCGAACCAGCCGTCGGACTCCTCGCGCACCTTCCAGGCCTTGTCCCAGCTCTGCGGATGGCCAATGCGGATGGCGGTGGCAACCGTCTCCGGATTGTCGACCATTTCACCGCGCATGAACGGCGCGGCGCCGGCGGCCTGATAGCCGACCATACGCGGGCGCGTGGTGACGATACCGTGCTCGAAGTATTCCGAGTAGCCCATCCAGTGCGCGGTGATGTTGCCGGCGTTGCCCACCGGGATGCAGTGGAAGTCGGGCGCGCATTCGAGCTCTTCGACGATCTCGAAGGCGGCGGTCTTCTGCCCCTGCAGGCGATAGGGGTTGATGGAGTTGACGATGGTGACGGGCGCCTGCTCGGCGACCTCCTTCACCAGGCGCATGCCGTCGTCGAAGTTGCCCTTGATCTGGATGACCACGGCGCCGTGCATCATGGCCTGGGCCAGCTTGCCCATGGCGATCTTGCCGTCCGGGATGAGCACGAAGGCGGTAATGCCCGCGCGCGCGGCGTAGGCCGCGGCGGCGGCGGAGGTGTTGCCGGTGGAGGCGCAGATGATGGCCTTGCTGCCCTCTTCCACCGCCTTGGTGACCGCCATGGTCATGCCGCGGTCCTTGAAGGAGCCGGTGGGGTTGAGGCCTTCGTACTTGACGTAGATGTCGACGTCGCAGCCCAGCTCGCGCGGGATGTTGTGCAGACGAATCAGCGGGGTGTTGCCCTCACCCAGGCTGATCACCCGGGTGTCGTCGTGCACCGGCAGGCGGTCGCGGTACTTGTCGATCAGGCCTGTGTATCGGGGTCGAAAAGGCATAACGGTTACTCTTGTTCAAACAGAATGAAAGTGTATCGCCGATCGCTCAGCGCTTCAGGGTTTCCATGCGGATGCGCGTGACCCTGCCGAGCACGACGTCCAGGGCCTCGATACGGTCCAGGGCCTTGTTCATGTTGCCCTCCAGCACGCGCTGGGTGAGCAGGATGATGTCCACGTCGTGCGCCTCGGGGTCGGGCTCGCGCTGGATGAAGGCCTCGATGCTGATCTGCTGCTCGCCCAGGATGCGGGTGATCTCGGCCAGCACGCCCGGCTCGTCCACCGCACGCATGCGCAGGTAGTAGGCGGTGTGCACGGCCTCCATGGGCAGGATCCTGAGGTCCACCAGGGCGTCCGGCTGGAAGGCGAGATGGGGCACGCGGTTCTCCGGGTCGGAGGTCAGCGCGCGCACGGTGTCCACCAGGTCCGCCACCACGGCGGACGCGGTGGGGTCGGCGCCGGCACCGGCGCCGTAATACATGGTCGGGCCGACGGCATCACCCTGCACCAGCACGGCGTTCATGACGCCGTCGACGTTGGCGATCAGGCGGCGGTGCGGAATCAGGGTCGGATGCACGCGCAGCTCGATGCCCGCGTCGGTACGGCGCGCCATGCCGAGATGCTTGATGCGGTAGCCCAGCTCCTGGGCGTAGACGACGTCCTCGCGAGTGATGTGCGAGATGCCCTCGGTATATACATGGTCGAACTGCAACGGGATACCGAAGGCGATGGAGGCCAGGATGGTGAGCTTATGGGCGGCGTCGATGCCTTCCACGTCGAAGGTGGGGTCGGCCTCGGCATAGCCGAGTTCCTGCGCCTCTTTGAGCACGTCGGCGAAGTCGCGACCCTTGTCGCGCATCTCGGTGAGAATGAAGTTGCCGGTGCCGTTGATGATGCCGGCCAGCCATTCGATGCGGTTGCCCGCCAGGCCCTCGCGGATCGCCTTGATGATGGGGATGCCGCCGGCCACGGCGGCCTCGAAGGCCACCATCACGCCTTTGAACTGGGCCTCGGCGAAGATTTCGTTGCCGTGATGGGCGATCAGCGCCTTGTTGGCGGTGACCACGTGCTTGCCGTTGGCGACGGCCTTGCGCACCAGGTCGCGGGCCAGATCGGTGCCGCCGATCAGCTCGACGATGATCTGCACCTCGGGGTCGTTGACGACCTCCATGGGGTCGGTGGTCAGCCGGATACCGGTGGTTTCGCAAATGCGCTTACGGTTCAGGTCACGCGCCGCCGCGTGAGTGACCTCGATGCCGCGCCCTGCCCGGCGCGCGATTTCCTGCGCATTGCGGCGCAGCACGTTGACGGTGCCGCAGCCGACCGTACCCAGACCTAACAGTCCAACCTTAACGGGTTCCAAACCTGATGACTCCTTAAATTACTCGATAACTTGTTCTGTGCCGTTGCGGCGCTTCCGCCTGACCTCAGTCGGGCGCGTAGCCGTGCTCGCGGAACATGTGGCGGATACCGCGGATCGCCTGGCGGGTGCGGTGTTCGTTCTCGATCAGCGAGAAGCGCACGTGATCGTCGCCGTAGCTGCCGAAACCGACACCCGGCGACACGGCGACCTTGGCTTCCTTCAGCAATAGCTTGGAGAACTCCAGCGAGCCCATCTCCAGGAAGGGTTCGGGGATCTTGGCCCACACGAACATGGTCGCCTTGGGTGGCGTGACGTGCCAGCCCACGCTGTTGAGCCCGTCGCACAAGACGTCGCGGCGGCGCTGGTACATGCCGCGGATGTCCTCGACGCAGTCCTGCGGCCCGTCCAGCGCCTGGATGGCGGCGACCTGGATGGGCGTGAACATGCCGTAGTCCAGGTAGGACTTCATGCGCGCCAGGGCGGCGACCAGGGTCTGGTTGCCGCACATGAAACCGACGCGCCAGCCGGGCATGTTGTAGGTCTTGGACAGGGAGTAGAACTCCACCGCGACTTCCTTGGCACCCGGCACCTGCAGGATCGAGGGCGCCTTGTAACCGTCGAAGACGATCTCGGCGTAGGCGTTGTCGTGCACCACCCAGATCTGGTGTTCGCGTGCTATCTCCACCACCTTCTCGAAGAAATCCAGCTCCACGCACTGCGCGGTGGGATTGGCCGGGAAGTTGAGGATGAGCATCTTGGGCTTGGGCCAGGAGTCCTTGATCGCCTTTTCCAGCTCGGCGAAGAAGTCGACGTCCTCGGTCAGCGGCACGTGGCGGATGTCCGCGCCCGCGATCACGGTTCCGTAGGGGTGGATCGGATAGGCCGGGTTGGGCACCAGCACGGCGTCGCCGGGGCCCAGGGTCGCCAGCGCCAGGTGGGCCAGGCCCTCCTTGGAACCGATGGTGACGATGGCCTCGGTCTCGAGGTCCAGATCGACGTCGTACTTGCGCTTGTACCAGTTGCAGATGGCGCGGCGCAGGCGCGGAATGCCGCGCGACAGGGAATAACGGTGGGTGTCGCCACGCTGGGCGGCCTCGACCAGCTTGTCCACGATGTGCTTGGGCGTGGGCTGGTCCGGGTTGCCCATGCCGAAATCGATGATGTCCTCCCCGCGTGCCCTGGCTCGCGCCTTGAGATCGTTGACGATATTGAAAACGTAGGGCGGAAGGCGCTTGATGCGTGGAAACTCGTCGATCACGGCAGTATTCAGAAGAAGGTGTTGGGGAAAACAGCGACCCTTTGCCGGCCGGGCACGACCGGTGCGCCGCCGGGATTTTCCCGGCTAAAACCGCGGATTCCACGGGCTGCAACACACGAACGGCACGGAGCCTGGCGAAGCGGACCACATTAAGCATCAGCCCTGCCGCTGTCAATGCGCCGACACGGCCTACCCCACGCGCGGGGCGGGTTTTCGGTGCCCATCGGCCCCGGGCGGTATAATCCCGCACAAAGCCAGTGCACGACCGATCATGAAATTTACCGAAGAAGTCAACGAGTCGAGTTTCGTCATCCACGCCTACGAGGCGGGGTTTGTGAACGTCAACGAGACCCTCTACCGCAGCAGCCTGATCGTCTCCCCGAACTTCATCAAGCCGGACTGGCGCCCGGAGACCTTCGAGGAGCTGTGCGCCGAGGACCTGGCGCCCGTGCTGGAGCTCCAGCCGGAGATCCTGCTGATCGGCACCGGCGGCCGGCACCAGTTCCCGCACCCGCAGATCCTGCGCGATATCTATGCGGCAGGTATCGGGGTCGAGATCATGGAAACCGGCGCGGCCTGCCGCACCTACAACATCCTGATGGCTGAAGGCCGCCGGGTGGCGGCGGCGCTGCTGATGATCTGAGTGGATTCCGTCCCGGCTGAGCCAGGAAACATCAGCGCTAAGAACCCGTTCTAGTGGTATTGGCGTTCGCGGTGATGCCCCGAGGCCAGAAACATCTCCGGGCTGCCCCCGCTGATGCGCTCCACCCAATCCAGGAAGGCATCCGCCGCCACGGGTTCGTGGATGTAGTAGCCCTGAGCGAAGTCGCAACCCAGCTCGGCGAGCAGCATCAGGGTCTTGCGGTTCTCCACACCCTCGGCGACCACCGTGCGCGACATGTTGTGCGCCAGGTCGATGGTGGAACGCACGATGACTTCGTCGTTCTCATCGTGCGCCATGTCCATCACGAAGGACTTGTCGATCTTGATCTCGCTGGCTGGCAGGCGCTTGAGGTAGGCCAGCGAGGAATAGCCGGTGCCGAAATCGTCGATGGAAAAGTCGATGCCGTAATCCACCAGGCGGCTGAGCACGTCCATCACCAGTGCGGGATCGGACATCACCGCGCTTTCGGTAATCTCCAGCTTGAGGTTGTTCGGCTTCAGTCCGTAATCCTGCACACCCTTGACCAGGAAATGGGTAAAGGCGGGATCGAGCAGGTTCTTCACGGACAGGTTGGCCGACACTGTGAGCTCCAGCCCCCGCGCCTTCCATTTGGCGATGTCGCGCAGAATGACGTCCAGCACCCAGCGGTTGAGGATGTTGATGACGCCGGACTGCTCGGCCAGCGGGATGAATTCGTCGGGCATCATGCGGCCGTAGCGCGGATGCTTGGGCCAGCGCACCAGCGCCTCGGCACCCTCGACGCGGTAGGTGGTGAGGGAAAGCTGCGGCTGGTAGTAGACGATCAGCTCGTCGTGTTCGATGGCATGGCGCAGTTCACCCACCAGCGACAAATGCGTGGGCGCATGCGTGTCCAGATCATGGTGGTAGCTGATCACCTTGGTCGGGCCTTTCTTGGCCTCGTACATGGCGATCTCGGCGCGCTTGAGCAGCACGTCCTGCTCGCGCCCGTCGCGCGGGAAAAAGGCGATGCCGATGCTGACGCCGACATCCACCGAATAGCCTTCGATGTTGAACGGCAGTTCCAGCTCGTGGTGAATCTTGTCGCCCAGCGACATGATGCGCCCCGCGCCGCCGGCCTTTTCGACCAGAATGCCGAACTCGTCGCCGCCCAGCCGGGCCAGCACGTGCGGCACACCCACCGAATCGTGCAACCGCTTGCCAACCTCCTGCAGCAGCAGGTCGCCGTAATGATGTCCCAGCGTGTCGTTGACGACCTTGAAGCGATCCAGGTCGAGCATGATGATCGCAAAACTCTTGCCGCTGTCGGCACGCTCCTGCACGAGCTGGGCGATGTGGCTGGCGAAATGGCCGCGGTTGGGCAGGTTGGTGAGGTCGTCGTGGGTGGCGCGATGGCGTTCGAGCGCTTCCACGCGTTTGATCTCGCGGATGGTGGACAGGCCCAGGTGGCTGACCATCAGCACGAACCCCGAACCGGCGGCCATGAACAAGGTGATGGTAAGTTCCGCGAAGTTGAGCAGATGCTGCGCCAGGTATACGCCGTATACGGCGTAACCGACGATGAACAACAGATTCAGAAAGAACAGGAAACGCCAGGCGGTGTTGTACTCGCGGGCTTCGCGGTTGATGTGCAGGGTGGGATAAAGCGAGGCCGCAAGCATGATGATGCCGAGCAACAGCAAGGCATAGGCGATCAATTCCGGAATGAAGCTCAACGGTTCCATTGACGGTTACGCTACGACGTCGTCAGCCCCTTGGTTGTTCGATCCGGCCTGTTATTCATGCACGCCCCCTTCAGTCAGTCGCAGCGGATCCAGCAAACGTTCAAGCTCGTCGCGCTCCATTCCGGTGACTTCCTGCGCCACATCCAGGATCGGGCGCCCCTCAGCATAGGCTTGTTTTGCGATCGCTGCACCTTTTTCATAACCGATGATCGGATTCAGCGCCGTCACCAGAATCGGATTGTATTCCAGCGGCTCGCGAATATTCGCCTCGTTGACCGTGAATCCGGCAATCGCCTTGTCGGCCAGCACGCGGCTGGCGTTGGCCAGCAAGCGGGTGCTTTCGAGCAGGTTGTAGGCAATCATCGGCAACATCACGTTGAGCTGGAAGTTGCCGGACTGTCCACCCACCGCAATCGCCGCATCGAAACCGATCACCTGCGCCGACACCATACAGACCGCTTCGGGTATCACCGGGTTCACTTTGCCGGGCATGATGGAGCTGCCGGGCTGCAGGGCGGGCAGCGAGATCTCGGCCAGCCCGGCCAGCGGACCGGAATTCATCCAGCGCAGGTCGTTGGCGATCTTCATCAGCGCCGTGGCCAGCGCCTTGAGCTGACCGCTCGCGCCCACGGCCGCGTCCTGCGCGCTCAACGCCTCGAAGCGGTTGTCGTTGGCGCGAAACGGCGTGCCGGTCGCGGACGACAACTGCGCAATGGCCTTTTCCGCCATCCGCGGGTCGGCGTTGATGCCGGTACCGACCGCCGTCCCGCCCAGCGCCAGCGCGTGCAGGTCGGACAGGCTGCGCTCGATGCGCAGACGCGAATTGCGCACCTGGGCCGCCCAGCCGCCGAGTTCCTGCTCGAGCCGCAGCGGCATGGCATCCATCAGATGAGTGCGGCCGGTCTTGGTCACACCCTGACAGGTCTCCGCACGTTCGTGCAGCGTCCGTTCCAGATGTTCAAGCGCGGGGATCAGCTCCTCCTGCATCAGCAGCGCCGCGCTGACGTGCAGCGCGGTCGGGATGACGTCGTTGGAGCTCTGCCCCATGTTGACGTGATCGTTGGGGTGCACGTCCAGACCGCAGGCCGCGCCCGCCAGCCGGGCGATGACCTCGTTGGCATTCATGTTGGTGCTGGTGCCGGAACCGGTCTGGAACACATCGACCGGGAAGTGCTCGTCGTGCACGCCGTCGGCGATCGCCAGGGCAGTCTCGCTGATCGCCTGGGCGCGGGTGGCATCCAGCGAGCCGAGCTCGGCGTTTGCCAGGGCGCAGGCGGACTTGACCAGCCCGAGCGCGCGCAAAAAAGCCCGTGGCAGACGGTAGTCGCTGATGGGGAAGTTCTCCACCGCGCGCTGGGTCTGCGCGCCGTAAAGTGCGTCGGCGGGGACCCGGAGCTCGCCCAGGCTGTCTTTTTCGGTGCGGTACTTGGAATCGCTCATGTAGAAAAGGCTCGCTAGGCCTCGGCTGAAAATGTGCGCGTAGTATAATCCCTGCTCTCGATGATTATGACGCCCCGCCAGGAGATTGCATGGAATTCTCACCGCTTACCGCCATCAGCCCCGTCGACGGCCGCTACTCCGACAAGACGGAAGCGCTGCGCCCTTATTGCAGCGAATACGGCCTGATTCACCACCGGGTGCTGGTCGAGGTGCGCTGGCTGCAGGCCCTGGCGGCCCACGATGCGATCCCCGAGGTGAAACCGCTCAGCGATCACGCCAGCGAACTGCTCGATCATCTGGTGACGCATTTCGACGTGGCACACGCCCGGCGCGTGAAGGAAATCGAGCGCACCACCAACCACGACGTGAAGGCGGTGGAATACCTGCTCAAGGAAAAGATCGTCGGCAACGAGGAGCTGGAGGCGATCAGCGAATTCTTTCATTTCGCCTGCACCTCCGAGGACATCAACAACCTCGCCTACGCGCTGATCCTGAGCGAAACCCGCAGCCAGGTGCTGCTCGAGCAGATGGACAACGTCATCGACGCCATCAGCGGGCTGGCCGACGAGTTCGCCGGCATTCCGCTGCTGTCGCGCACCCACGGCCAGCCTGCCTCCCCCACCACCGTGGGCAAGGAACTGGCCAACGTGGCCTACCGCCTCAAACGCCAACGCGCCCAGTTCGCCGCGGTGCCGATTCTGGGCAAGATCAACGGCGCGGTGGGCAACTACAATGCGCACATGGTCGCCTACCCGGAAGTGGACTGGGAGACCTTTGCGCAGAATTTCGTCACCTCGCTGGGCCTGGCGTGGAACCCCTACACCACTCAGATCGAACCGCACGACTACATCGCCGAGCTGTTCGACGCCCTGGCGCGCTTCAACACCGTGCTGATCGATTTCAGCCGCGACGTGTGGGCGTACATCTCGCGCGGTCACTTCAAG
>JARRKE010000069.1:12047-13075 GCA_037388465.1 Gammaproteobacteria bacterium | reverse complement strand
TCCAGGGCTTGGTGGAATTGAAATTTACGTTAAAGATAGTGCAGAGGAAGACAACATGTACTTTTCATCACTTGCGAAGGGTCCGGGTGAGGAGGCATAGAATGCCTTATAACATGACGCTCAAGATCGCTCCCTTAGCTCGCTGGGACGCTTCGCCGCGATGCGTCTTGCGCCCCTTAGCTTTGCGTTGGACATCAATGAAGTTGATTTTGATAGCTTTGATGTTATTCATCGCGCACGTAGTATTCGCTGCGGATGGTTACTTAATCGTGGCTTCCCCTAAGGTGTGCAAGCAAGGTCTGTATCATCAGCCGTCTGGCGGCCCTTTCTCGGTGTTTCTCTTTTGTGATGATGCACTTGGTTCGAATATTGGAATTATAAATACCGCCGATGGAGCAGGACCAGGAACAATTCCACTTCCTCAGCCTAAAACGTGGGATAAGTGGGATGTTAATGATCGGTTTTGGCAACAGCCAGAATGGGCGACGGACGTTAATTCCTTCGCGTGGTCGCCAGACTTGCGCTTCCTGTATGTGGCAACGTCGGGGATATATGGAACGGGCGATCTGTACAAATTGGACCTTGTGAAACGCACTTACGTGACGCTGCTACCGGATTCGAGAACACCGGTTGAACTAAATCACGGCTTTACTACAGAGATTACGCATGTAGATATTAAGACGGGTGAACTGACAGTAGAGTTTGAGACGTTTCGAAAGTCAGCCGGTAAAACCGTAGTCTCCACTGTGCGGGTGAAATAAATGCCCAACAATGCGCTCCAGTCGACCGCCCAAACTGCTGCGCAGTTTCGGCGCGCCTGAGCTCGGTCGTTAAACCCTATCCTCTCCTAAAAACCAGCTCCTGATCCATGCTCCTGCGCATTTTCTCCATCATCTTCCCGGTGTTCGCCATTGCCGGGATCGGTTACCTGTATGGCCGCTACAAGCGGCCCGACATGGCACTGGCCAATCAGCTCAATATGGACCTGTTCGTTCCGGCCCTGGTGTTCGGGGCGCTGGCGAGCAAGT
>JARRKE010000069.1:0-12018 GCA_037388465.1 Gammaproteobacteria bacterium | reverse complement strand
TCGGGGCGCTTGCGAGCAAGTCCTTCGATCTGGAGGCTTACAAAGGGTTGGCCCTGGCCGGTGCCCTGGTGATTCTGGGTTCCGGCCTGCTGGCGTGGCCGGTCGCGCGCTTGCTGAAGGTGGATTTCCGTACCTTCGTGCCGCCCATGATGTTCAACAACTCGGGCAACATGGGTCTGCCGCTGGCGGTGCTGGCCTTCGGGGAGAAAGCGCTGCCGGCCGCCATCATCCTGTTCATCGTGGAGATGGGGCTGCACTTTTCCCTGGGGGCCTACATGCTCGACCATCGCATGCGGCTGAGCCGCATGCTACGTATCCCGGTGATCGTGGCGACTCTGCTGGGGCTGGCCGTTAGCGTCAGCGGGCTGACCTTGCCGTCTCCGCTGGAGACGACCATCAAGATGCTGGGCGATATCGCCATTCCGCTGCTGCTGTTCTCGCTGGGGGTGCGACTCACCCAGGTGTCCTTCAAGGACTGGCATCTGGGGTTGTGGGGTGCGGTGCTGTGCCCGCTGACCGGGCTGACAATGGTCTGGCTGATCTCGCTGTGGCTGCATCTGCCTCCGCTGCAGCAAAGCCTGCTGATCATCTTCGGCGCGCTGCCGCCGGCGGTGCTGAACTACATCGTCGCCGAGCAGTACAGGCAGGAGCCGGAGAAGGTCGCCTCCATCGTCATGCTGGCCAATCTCGGTAGCCTGGTGGCGATGCCCATTGCCCTGGCCATCGCGCTGCGCTGACTGGCGGCGGCCTCTTAGTAAAATCGTATGCATGAGCGGACATGGACAGGCGCAACAAGCCGGTGAATACGAACACGATTCTTGACCTGCCCCTCGGCTTTGGCTAGGTTTTTTCCTGTTGCTGCTCGTCGTGAGAACAAGGACGCCCATGATTCCTGTCTCTGTGTCGGTCAACGAGGTGTTGATGGGCTCTGGTCGCGTTGCACAAACGGTCGAAACTGCAGTACGTCGTAATCTGCAGCAACTGGTTGCCTGAATGGAGGCAAACCTCAAAAGGATGGGTGCCGTGATACGCGCTCACGCCCAAACAAATCGGGCCAGCTCGGGCTGGCTCTGTTTCTCCATTTCCTGCTAGTTCTTAGGTGAGGGGGGCTGCGGTTTTGCAGCCGTGATGATCGCTTGCGCTTGCGGTGCCGCATGCGCGCCGTGGAGGGACGCCGTGGACGTATTGCTGTTTATTGGAGCGATTTACACCCTGTTTCTGTTGGCCCTGCCGTTTCTGCTCTGGGGGCTGTTCCTCAAGATCCAAAAGCTGCAGGATCAAGTGCGCGCGCTGGAGGCCGAGCTGGCTCCAGCCGTCCGCCCGGCGGTCGCGGCTGCGCGCCCTGTCTCTCCATCCCCGCGGACGACTGCCACGTCCACACCTGCACAGACACAAGTACAAAAACCGGAAAAGCCGGCAAGAACACCGGAAGAAGAACCGCGAGAGATAGCGCAGCCGGCGCCTGCGCCGAAACCGCAACCCGTCGAGCCCGAGCAGGCACCGGAGGCCCATGCCGAAGCCACGCCGGCTGTGCAGGCCGTCTCCAGGATTTACGACCGCGTAGTCCAGTGGCTGCTGGGTGGTAACACCGTGGCTCGCGTGGGCGTGGTGGTGCTGTTTTTCGGCGTTGCTTTTCTGCTCAAGTACGCCGCCGAGCGCGGCATGTTTCCGATCGAATTGCGGCTCGCCGGCGCGGCCCTGGGCGGTCTGATGCTGGTGCTGCTTGGCTGGCGGCTGCGCACGCGGCGCTACAACTATGCGCTGGTGTTGCAGGGCGGCGGTACCGGCATCATGTACCTCACGGTATTCGCCGCTTTCCATCTTTATCACATGCTGCCCGGCGCGGCGGCGTTGGTACTCATGGTGGTGCTGGTGGCCCTGACCAGCGCGTTGGCGGTGCTCGAGGACGCCCGCAGCCTGGCCGTGTTGGCGGCCGTGGGCGGCTTTCTGGCGCCGGTGCTGATTTCGAGCGGCGGCAGCCACGTGCACTTGTTTACCTATTATGCGGTGTTGGACGCCGGCATTCTGGGCATTGCCTGGTTCAAGGCCTGGCGCGAACTGAATCTGCTGGGTTTCATATTCACGTTCGTCATCGGCGCCATGTGGGGTTACCGTGCCTACCGGCCCGAGCATTTCGCCACCACCGAGCCGTTCCTGATCCTTTTCTTCGTTTTTTACGTGCTGGTGCCGGTGTTGTTCGCTCATCGCCATCCGCCACAATTGAAGGGCTACGTGGATGGCACGCTGGTGTTCGGCGTACCTTTGGTGGCGTTCGGCCTGCAGGTCGCGCTGGTGCACGAGTTCGAGTACGGCACCGCCATCAGCGCCCTGGCCGTGGGCCTGTTTTACGCCTTCGCCGCGATGTTGGTGTGGCGCAGGAACCAGGCATCCCTGCGCATGTTGGTCGAGGCGTTTCTGGCCCTCGCGGTGGCGTTCGGCACGCTCGCCATTCCGATGGCCGTGGACGGGCGTTGGACCGGTGCCGCCTGGGCGCTGGAGGGCGCGGCGCTGGTGTGGATCGGCGTGCGGCAGCAGCGCAGGCTGGCGCGTGCCTTCGGTGTGCTGGTACAGCTGGGCGCGGGTGTCGCCTTCCTGGCTGACATGGCCGAGCCGGTTGGCGCCACGCCGGTGTTCAACAGCTTTTACCTGAGCGCCCTGCTGGTGAGCCTGGCGGGTTTGCTGTCGGGCTACCTGCTTTACCGGCACCGCGACCGGTTGCAGACCTATGAAAGGTTGGCACCCTCCGTAGTGCTTGGCTGGGGGCTGCTGTGGTGGTTCGCCGCCGGCATTCACGAGGTCTTTGAGCATGTGCCGGTCTATGACAAGGCCAGCGTGAGCCTTCTGTTTATCGCCCTGAGCTGCGGTGTCATGGGCTGGGTCGCCCGTCGGCTGGACTGGGATGACCTGCACGTGCCGTTGCCGGCGTTGCTGCCCGCCATGATCCTGTTTGCCGTTTACGCTTATGGAAACGACCCCGGCGCCCAACCGTTGGCGCGCTGGTGGCTGCCGGCCTGGGCCGCGGCGTTTGCGGTGGACTATCGCTCGATGTGGCGATTCGAGAAATACTGGAATAGGTCCCTGCAGCGCTCCATGCATCTGGGGACGTTATGGTTGGCCCTGTTCCTGATTGTCTGGGAAGGGGCGTGGGCGGTGGACTGGGCGCTGCCCGAAGACGGCACCTGGAGCTATGCGGTCTGGGGCCTGCTGCCGGCGCTGACGGTGATGCTGCTGCCGGTGTGGGGAGAACGTTTGGCATGGCCGGTGCGCCGCTTCCGGGACTATTACCTGGGCCTGGGGTTGGGGCTCGTGACGACGGCTATGCTCGTGTGGGTGTTCGATGCCAGTGTCCGGGCCGGCGATCCGAGGCCGTTGCCGTTTCTGCCGCTGCTCAATCCCCTGGAGCTGACCCAGGCGTTTGTGCTGGTGGCCGGCTTCGGGTGGCTGTGGCGCACACCGCCCGGCCAGCTGCGCACGCCGGCCTGGTACGCTTTCGGTGCCGCGGCCTTCGCCGCACTCAACGGTGCCATTGCCCGCGCTATGCACTTCATCGGCGATGTGCCGTTTTATTTCCATGCCATGTGGCATACGGCCCGCTACCAGACGGCAGTGTCCATTGTCTGGACTATCGTCGCGCTGGCGATAATGGTGGTCGCCAGTCGCAGCCAGCGGCGGCAGCCCTGGTTCGTCGGCGCGACGCTGCTGGGGTTGGTGGTGGCCAAGCTGTTCTTGGTGGATCTGGCCGGCGTGGGCACGGTGGCGCGCATCGTGTCCTTCGTGGTGGCTGGATTGTTGATCCTGCTTATCGGCTACCTGTCGCCGTTGCCGCCAAAGCAGGGACAAGAGGAGGAGCAACCATGAAATCCATGGCTGTGGCATTGGTGTTGGCTGTGTGGGTGACGACAGCCGCAGGGGCCACCCTGCATCCGGACGATTTCGCCTTTGGCCTGACCGTGCATACCGAGGGCAAGGCGCCTTTATGGCGGGTGACGTTGCCCGAGGACGTCTATCTGCGGGTGGTGCGCCCGGACCTGGGCGACTTGCGTGTATTCGATGCCGCGGGCCGCAGCGTACCCTACACCCTGGGTGGGCCGCAGACGGCGCCGGCGGTGGTGCCGCCGCCGGTCGATCTCCCTGTGTTTGCGCTGCGCGCACCGGCGGACAGCGAGACGGCGGGGCGGGAGCTACACATCGTTACCGACGATCAGGGGCACGTGGTCAAGGCCATCAGTGAAGCCATTCGGCCCGGTCAGAAGACGCGCGTGGCAGCCTACCTGCTGGACGCCAGCGCCTTGCAACATGCGCCCAACCGGCTTGAGCTGCACTGGGAACTTGGCGCGAAGGCGGGCTTCGTGGAGCCGGTGAACGTGCAGGCCAGCGACGATCTTACCCACTGGCATATGCTCGCGGCCAACCAGACGCTGGCCGACCTGCATTCCGGTGGGCATACCTTGATCCACCGCGAGATCCAGTTGCCGCTGCGGCAGGCCCGCTACCTGCGCCTGAGCTGGCCCAGGGAACTGGACGGCGTGCGTCTGACCCGGGTGGTGGCGCGGTTTCCGGCAGGCGCCCGGCCGCCGCAGCGCCATTGGCTGCAGGTGGGGGGCACCGCTCTGGATACTACGCCGCCCGCCTATCGGTTCGACACCGGCGGCTACTGGCCTGCCGACCGGGTAGGGGTGAAGTTTTCGGGCGGGAACGTCACCGTGGTCGGCGCGCTCAGCTCCCGGCCGTCAGTCTCTGCGCCGTGGCGGCTGCGCTATCGCGGACTGTTTTACAAGCTGACGGCCGATGGTACGACGCTGACCAGCGAACCGGTCGCCGTATCGGCGAGCGGCGACCGCTACTGGCGGCTGGACGTGGCATCCGGAGAGGCCGACTTGCGCGGGGCCGCGCCGACGCTGGAATTGGGCTGGGTGCCGCGCACCCTGACCTTTGTAGCCCAGGGCGATCCGCCTTATACCATTGCGTATGGCAGCGCGCTGATCGGCCCGCCCCAGCAGCCCGTGGACGCGTTGTTGCGGACGTTAAATGCGCGCCATGAGCGCACCATGGTGAAGTCGGCCACGGTGGGTGAGCCCCATGCTCTGGGCGGCGTGGCGCGTCTGACGCCGCCGGCGCCGCCGTTACCCTGGCGACGCTGGGTGCTGTTGGCGGTGCTGGTGTTGGGTGCGCTGTTGTTGGGGTGGATGGTGTGGCGGCTGTACCGGCAGATGAATCCGCCGGGGGAATGATGGCCGGGCAATGAAAATGCCGGCCCCGGCCGAGCCCACCGGGGATGCCTACCAGCCTTCCACCGGGCTGTAGACCTTGGTCGCCTTGGTCTCTTCCTTGACGATTTTCGCGTAGGCCTTGCGGATGGGTTCCGAGCCGTACTGGCGTTCCAGCCGCCGGACGATGAAGTGCCCGCGCGCGATTTCCTGGAAATGCTGCATGAAGATCAGGTTGACCAGCGCGCCGCTGACGGCCCCTGCAATGGGGATCATTTTCGCGGCGAACTGATCGGAGACGGCGACGCCGAAGCGTGCCGTGATGGCGCGCGCGAGTTCGATGCCGCCGGGGATGTTCAGGATCTTGTTGTCGATGAAATGCAGGGGCGCGCTGGAAAAGTGCAGGCTGAGGCTGATGCGCAGGCCGTAGTAGCCGGTTTCCGCCGCCTTGTCGTCGCCTGAGCGGCCGCCGAGCGCGAACACCTGCATGCAGGCGGTGCGCGCGTCCAGCGTGCTCAGGTCTTCGCCCTCGCTGTGCGCGATATCCGCAATGGAGCGCAGCATGATGGTCGTGGTGACGGGCAGCTCCGCGATCAGGGACAGCGGCCCGAACAACCCGCCCGCCGCGCCGGTGGCCATGACGCTTAGACGATGCAACGGGTTATGCGCCGGCTTGGGACGGATGTGCTCCATGGACGCCAGCGCCACGTCCAGCGCCCGGCAGATGCTGAACTCGACCGCACCGTGGATGCGGCCGTACCAGGACTTGGGTAGCAGCATCAGCCCCTGTTCGATGGGCGTGCCCAGTATGTTGGAAAGCCGGGCGGCGAAGGAGGGGTGCTCCAGGCGGGCGTAGGCCCAGCGCAGTTCCTCCCATTCCTCTTTGGACAGGTGCCGGGGCACGGGCGCCTTGCTGACTTCGGTCGATTCGTCCTGCATAGGGACATTTTCCGTGGCTCAAGGCCGCGGTGCAATACGGAAGAAATACCCGCATGTCAGGCTGTTAACCCGAAAGGGTCGTGGATGGGGCGCACCGGGCTGTCCGGTGACGGCAGATGCCTGCCCCGATCGCGATCCGATGCGGTGCTCCCGTTGATATTTCGCAATTACAGGCGAAGCGGCGGGGGCATACAGTGAATTATCAAGGCAGGGGTATTGTCCGGGGTGAGTGGCGTGCTGGGCGAATTTATGGTGATTGCCGTCGGCGTCGTCGTGATCCTGGTGTTGGGCGACATCATCATCCGCAACGCGATGGGATTGGCGCAGCGATTCAAGTTGTCGGGCGCCTTTATCGGACTGACCGTGCTCTCGGTCGGGACCAGCATTCCCGAAATCATGACCAACGTGGTCGGCAGTATCGATATCCTTGCCCGGCCCGAGAATGCCGCGACGGTTTCCGGGTTGGTTATCGGGACCAACATCGGGTCGGTCGTATTCCAGCTGAGTTTTGCCCTGCCCATCGTCGGACTGGTGGGCGTGATTACCGTCCGGCGGCACGAACTGGCGGAGCAGGTGGGGGCGGTGCTAGGCGCCACGGCCCTGCTGTGGATCTTCAGTCTGGGCGGCACGGTGACGCGCCTCGAAGGCCTGGTGATGCTGGTCGCTTACGGCGTGTACCTGCTGTACCTGGCCAAACGCAACCACCTCGTTCAGCAGATCGGCCTGGTAGGCAACGGCGGACGGCGCAAGACCGTCATCTCGATTCTGTTGATCATGGGCTGTTTTGCCGTGCTTTCCGTTGTGGCCGACCAGGTGGTCGCCGCAGCCACCCGCCTGGTCTCCCAGCTACCGGTAAGCGCCTCGTTCTTTGGGGTGATCTGCCTCGGCGTGGCATCGACGCTGCCGGAGCTGACGACGTCACTGATCTCGATCGTCAGAGGGCAGAAGGAAATCGCCGCCGGCATTCTGATCGGCAGCGCGGTGACCAACCCCCTGGTCGGGATCGGCCTGGGGGGATTGATCTCAAGTTATATGGTGCCCCGGGTGGTGGCGTATTACGACGCGCCGGCGATGATCTTGGTCGCCGGACTGCTGTACGTCTTTCTCAGGCGTCACGAAGACCTGAACAAGGCCGAGGCGGTGGCCCTGATCCTGTTGTACTGCGGTTATCTGTTATTGCGGTTCGTGCTGTTCCCGAACGATATACCGCTGGCTGGCTGAAGGCAGTGGGGAAGGGTGGCGTTGTGGCCATCCCGGCGGGACGGCGTTCAGGCAACAAAAAGGATAACGGCGGCACCCACCCTCAATGGGTGCCGCGTGCAGGGCCGGCTTCCGATCAGGCCGGAACGGCCCCTTCTTCGGGTTGTGCAGCTTCTTCCGCGTGGACCTCGGACTTGTGGAGGTCGGTCGCGGCCGCGGCGGCCCCGTCGTGGATACCGTGTGTCACGGCATTATCCATCGGGATGATTTTGGCGGCCGTCAGGGCCGCAAAGGTCACGCCGTATGCTGCGTAATAGCAACCGCCGTACACCGTCTTGCCAAGGAATTTGCCAAACGCGGGCAGGATGACAGCCGCCGATTGCTTGGCGGCCGTTGCGCCTTCGCTGACGGCCTGGCTGATGGTCTCCGGTACCTGCTCAGCCTCTACGGCTGCAGTTTGCTCGGTTGCACCTTCGACTTGGGATTCGGATTTTTTGCGCGCCATAACTACTTACTCCTATGACTGCCTGGCTCGATGGCATCGGGTGGTGTTGTTCCCCTGAACCACTTGCCAATTGATGTGGATCAACCCCCTTGGCCGACCGTCTCCGGTTTGCGGAGCGGTGGACCGTTCGACGCGGCAGCGTTGATTTTTCCGCCCCCTGGCAGAGGCGGTTTCAGCAAATCCACCGTGTCTACATTAAGCATGGGACTGAAAATGGGGACTTTCAAGTTCCATACGGTCGGAGTGGATATGGGTCAATTTGGACGTTGGTGACTCTGTCCTGCAGTCAGCTGGAGGGTGTTTTATCTGGCTGATTTGACATGCTTTATTTTGTAGCTGGAGGCGCGGCTTCCATGCCGCGCGTCCTGTCTGGTGGATCGGTCAGTCGGTTTTTTCCTTCTCCTTTTCTTGCGCTTCAGGCGCCTCGGCCGAGGGCGTCTGTTCGCCTTCGTGGCGTGATTCAAACCAGTTCGTGACCACGTCCCTGATGTCGTCGATTTCCTTTTCCACCACGTCGGTGATCGAGGTCAGCAGCTGTTTGCCTTTGCCGATGAGTCCCCCCTCCGCGGCGATCTGGGCGTCGACCTGGCGTGTGGCCTCCTGCCAATCCTCATCCGCCGAGCCGCCGGTGAACCCGCGTTGCTGGGCGCGGAAATAGGCGGCATCGCGGATCATGGCTTCGCGCTGCTGCGACGACACGTGCTGGCCGCTGAGCGTGGCCAGGGCCGACTTGGTCAGCCCCTCGATCTTGATGCGTCCCTCCTGGACTTCCTCCATGAATTTCTGGAGATAGGGAAGAACGCCGTCGCCGAATTTTTCCAGCGCGAACTCGGTGAATTCCCGCACGCTGCGGCCGCTTGCAATGACATGCTCCATGGCCGCCTTCAGGTAGTTCTTGACGATGTCGTACGTCGACTGATCAAAGGTATGTTGCTCGGTCATGGTGTGTCCCCCCTTCAGGTTGTCCCATGCAATTGTTGCAATGACTACATACAAGTCTAGTTCAGGCCCGTGCGAACGGCGTGTGGCGCTGGCTCGTAACCGCCGGTCGCTCATGGCCCATGAACCGGATTGAGGCTGCTTCCAGTGAACCATCGGCAGGTGAAGAAGTTGTGACCGGCCGCGGGCGGCGAGCGGGATGTTCGGCCGTGTCAAAAAAACCGAACGCGTGATATATATAGTGTGGTCATGACGACAGGCTGAGTCCCCGCCAGGCATTCCCGCTCAAACCTCAACCGGCCAGCAAAACGTGTTTCCGACCCCCATCCCCGGTATTTCCGTAAGCCACTACATGCAGGGGCGATTACGCCTGCGTGTCGACAAGCTCAAGTCGGCGCCGGCCGTTTCGAAGCAGTTCGAGGAACGCCTGGGTGTCGTTCACGGCATGCTGCACGTGGAGGCCAAGCCGCTGACGGGAAGCCTGCTGCTGGAGTTCGATCCTGAACAAATTCTTACCACCCAGGCCCGCGATGAGCTCGTATCGGCGCTGCGCGATCTTTTCCCTGAAGTGGATCAGGAGCAGGTGGACAAGCTGCTTGCCAAGGCGTTCGGCTGACCGGGCACCGGCCGTTTGCGTCCGCCTTGGCGGAGGCCGGGAGGGTTGTTGATGTGAGTCATGGCGTGCCGCGCGGAATCGCACTATATAAACCGAAGAGTATCCGGCTTTGGTTTGTGGAACAGGCGACGAGGCCGGACAAGAAATCTTTTATGGCTATGTAATATATATGTCACATATCTGTAGCCATAGTGGCTGGTAACCTCAAAACGATGCGGTTGATCAGCAGCGGTTCCGCGAGGGGCGACGACGTAAGCTGAAAGACCGCAGGAGACGAAAATGGCATTGGTTGACGACATGGTGAAAGGCTCGGCCGCAAAAGGCATGGCTCTCGGTATCGGCGCAGCGCTGTTGGTGCCGGTGGTGCTGCCTCTGGTGGCGCGCTTCGGCAGACCGCTGGCGCGGGCGACCATCAAGAGCGGCATCATCGTCTATGAAAAGGGCCGCGAAGCCGCCGCCGAATTCGGCGAGGTTATGGAGGACCTGGCGGCGGAAGCGAAGGCGGAGCTGGAAGAGGAACATGCGGCCAAGATGGCAGCTGCCTCGGGCGCGGCTACTGCCGCCGCCGCTCAGGGCGCAACGGACACCGCCGGCGAGAGCGAGGAGACCCCCGCCGCCGAATCCCAGCCTGAACCGCCCGCGAAATAATCAGGCGTTTCCCTCATGGTGTCCTCCGCCGTCGTTGTCCATGCCGTCCAGGGGCGCACGCGGTTCCGCCTCGCGAGCCGCAAGGGAGACCATGCGTACTTTACCGCTGCCGTCGAGCAGTTGAAGACCTTGCCCGGGCTGCATGTTCTGGAAGCCAATCCGTTGACCGGCAGCATCATGCTGCAGCACGACGCCGAAGTGACGGCCGATGACATCGGGCACTTTGCCGAGCAAAACGGTTTGTTCTCCATCGATCTGGAGGGCGAAAAGGGATTGCCGGTGACGCTGCGGGCCTCGCATCAGTTGCAGGACTTCGATACCAAGCTGCAGGGGGCTTCGCTGGGCGAACTCGATTTCCGTTCGGTGGTTTTCCTGCTTCTCGTAAGCATGGCCGCGGTTCAGTTGTGGAACGGCCGCATCATGGCGCCGGCGGTCAGCCTGCTCTGGTATGCGGTCAGTCTGCTGCTGGATTCGGAAAAAAATCCCCCGCAGTAAATTTATTCCCCCATGCTGGACATCACGACCGACGCTTCTGGTGCTGACGATACCGCTTCGCGTCACGTGATCATCGGCGTTCCCACCGCGGCGCCGGGCGACACCGCGGCGGATATCCTGGCACAGCTGCGCAAGACCTCCTTCGAAACGGTCGAGTCCGTCTACGTCCTGGACGCACAGGGACACCTGCAAGGAAGGGTGCCGATCCGGCGCTTGCTGGTCGCGCCGGCGGAACAGTCACTGGATGGATTAATGGACCGCGATGTGCCGCATGTCGCACCGGAGGCGGACCAGGAGGCCGTGGCCAGTCTGGCTTTGGCCAACGAAATGACGGCCGTGCCCGTGCTGGATGAGCAACAGCGCTTTATCGGCGTGGTGGCGCATCATGCCTTGTTGCAGATCCTGCGCCGCGAGCACTTCGAGGACATGAACCGGTTGGTGGGTATTCTCAAGTCGGGCGAGCAGGCCCGGGAGGCCATCGAGGGCGCCATCCATCATCGGGTGTTGCACCGCCTGCCGTGGCTGCTCATCGGCCTGGTGGGAAGCATGCTGGCGACCTGGCTGATGGCCGGATTCGAGGAAACCCTGCGGGAGCGTGTGACCGTGGCGTTTTTCATCCCCGCCGTGGTTTATCTGGCCGACGCGATCGGTACCCAGACCGAAGCGGTGGCCGTGCGCGGCCTGACGTTCAGACATGCGCCGCTGTGGCGGTTGCTGGTGGGCGAACTGGGCACGGGGCTGGTGATCGGAGTTTTGCTCGGGCTGGTGATCTTTCCGGCGGTTGCCTTCGTGTTCAACGACAGCCGGCTCGCTTTCGCGGTGTCGTCGGCGGTCGTCGTCGCCGGGGTGAGTGCCAGCTCGATCGGGCTTTTGCTGCCCTGGCTGCTCGCCTGGCTGGGCAAGGACCCGGCGTTCGGCAGCGGTCCGGTGGCGACCATTCTTCAGGACCTGCTCAGCCTGCTGACCTATTTCGTGACGGTGGCCCTGGTGCTGCGCTAGATGGGCCGCGCTTCGACATGAAATTGTCACGCTAAATCGTTTACTATCCGTCAACCCCCTGCAGGAGATTGGCGGGTATGACGCATTATGTACACCACGTTCCCGGACGCCTCCGGGTACGCACCCCGGTCCTCAAACGCAATCCCGAACTTGCCCGTCAGACCTGTGAACGGCTGCAGGCGCGTCCCGGCGTGGAAGACGTGCAGGCGAGCACCGTGACCGGCAGTCTGGTCATTGCTTACGACCGCGAGCTGACGGATCGCGACGCCATCCTGGAAGTACTACGGACGAACGGTCTCGTTATCGCGGAGGCGCGTATCGCCGAGCGCGCCGGCAAGAAGGGCGCGGCGACGACCGTGACGCGTATCGGCGGTGTGGCCGGCAAGGCGGTGCTCGGCATGGTGGTGGAAAAGGCGGTGGAGCGTTCGGCCGCGGCCTTGATTGCCGCCATTCTCTGAGCGAACCGCAGG
>JARRKE010000068.1 GCA_037388465.1 Gammaproteobacteria bacterium | reverse complement strand
GATGGAGCCGCTGCGCCGGCTGGCGCAGATCAATCCCACCCTGCAAAAGGGCATCGCGGCGGGCGAGACCATCTTCGCCCTGCTGGACGCCACGCCGGAAGCGGATACCGGTACCGAGCGTATCGAGCGCGCCAAAGGCCGTATCGAATTTCGCGATATCAACTTCCGCTACAGCGACGAAAAGGGCGATGTGCTCAAGGACATCGACCTTACCGTGGAGCCGGGCGAAACCGTCGCCCTCGTCGGGCGTTCCGGCAGCGGAAAGACCACGCTGGTCAATCTGCTGCCGCGCTTTTACGAAGTGACGGACGGCGGCATTCTGCTGGACGGGATTCCGGTCAAGACACTGAAGCTGGAAAGCCTGCGTGCGCAGATCGCCTACGTCGGCCAGCACGTGACGCTGTTCAACGATACCATCGCCAACAACATCGCCTACGGCATGGAAGGCGGGGTTTCCGAAGCGGCGATCGTCGAGGCGGCGCGCGCGGCGCACGCCTGGGAATTCATCGGGCAACTGCCCGAAGGGCTCAACACCATGGTGGGCGAGAACGGCGTGCTGCTTTCCGGCGGCCAACGCCAGCGCCTCGCCATTGCCCGGGCGATCCTCAAGGACGCGCCGATTCTGATTCTCGACGAGGCGACCTCGGCACTGGATACCGAGGCCGAGCGGCATATCCAGGCCGCGCTCGACAACCTCACCCGCAACCGCACCACCCTGGTCATCGCCCACCGTCTGTCGACGGTGGAGAACGCCGACCGGATCGTGGTGATGCGCGAGGGGCGGATCATCGAAATCGGGCGCCATGCTGAACTGCTCGCGCAGGGCGGCCAGTACGCGACGCTCTACCAGATGCAGTTCCATGAGCCGCAGGAAGCCTGATCCCGACGGCTACGGCAGCCGGCGGCTGCCGGTCTGGCGTGCCGGTCTGCGTGATCGCCTGCGCCGCAATCATGCGCGCGCCAATGCACGCCAGGGCTATCTGCGCCAACCGCACGACAGCGGTAAGATCATCTGGCTCAAGGCGGGAGGCAGCATGCAGTCGGTGCGTCTGGGCGTGGAACTGATGGGGGCGATACGCCAGAAGCGTCTCGATGTGCGACTGGTGCTGACCTTCGAGAACGACTATCCGGAGATCATCGAACCGCGGGTGAGCGGCATGCGCAAGATCGGTCTGGGCTACGGGCCCTGCGACCGCCCCCGCGTGGTGAACCGGGTACTGAAGCGGCTCGATCCCTTCGCCATTATCCTGGTCGACACCGAATTCCCCGAACGGCTCGCGGAACTGGCGCGCGCACAGGGCAGGCATCTGCTGGCGTTTCACACCGAACCGGGAAGCGTGGCCGTCGAGGCGGCCTATCCGCGCGATGCGGCCCAGGAAGCGCGCTGGCAAACGGCCGGGCAGGGCGCCTATGTGGCGCCGGCGGCGGATACCCGTTGCCAGTTCGTCGAGGCGCATGCCGACACCACATTGAAGTCCCTGGCCGCACAGGGCGAGCGTCATCTGTGGTGGTGGCACGGACCTGCGGCGCAGGCGGCATTCATTGCCGCAGTGTGGCGCGCCAGCGAACTGGCGCAGGACGGCTTGCTCTTTATCTCGCTGCATGGCGATGATGGCGAGGCGGCCGTGGCCGATTTAAGAATCAGCGCCTGGGACCGCACCGCATTACCGGCGGGCCACGTCGTGTGGGTGGATGACGCACGCTGGCTGGGAGCGCTGGCGAGCGCGGCCACCGCCGTGCATCTGCAGCAGGCCGCCGGCGAGGTGCTCTGGCAGGCCCTGGCGGGCGGTTCGGCTCTGGATACCACCGCGCCGGTCGCCGAGGGCGTGGTATTGCCGGAATCGGTGCCCGTCACCGATGATTCGGTGGAAGCGCTTATCAGTCGTTGGGCGGTGTATCACGACTCGCCTATACTGGCGCGGCAGATCGGCGATGCCTGCCGAAGAAGGTTCTGGGACGAACGCCGCCGCGTCGAGTCGGTGAGCAGGGAATTCTTACAAAGGGTTTTCGACTGGTGATTAACTTAGAAGATTACTGGTACCGGAAAAACGTCCTGTCCTTCGTGCTGCTGCCCGTTTCCTGGCTGTTCTGCCTGGTGGCGCTGGTGCGCCGCAAATTCTACGAACTGCGCAACAGCATCTGGCCGCGCATCCCGGCGCCGGTGATCGTGGTCGGCAACCTCACCGTGGGCGGCACCGGCAAGTCGCCGATGGTCATCTGGCTCGCCCATCTCCTGAAGGCCAATGGCTACAAGCCGGGCATTATCAGCCGCGGTTACGGCGGCAAGGCGAAGAAATGGCCGCGCATGGTCACCGGCAAGAGCGATCCCGAACTGGTCGGTGACGAACCGGTGATGATCGCCCACCGTACCGGCGTACCACTGGCCGTCGGCCCCAAGCGCAACAAGGCAGGGCGCATGCTGGTCAAGAAATTCGGCTGCAACGTGATCGTTTCGGACGACGGGCTGCAGCATTACGCAATGGCGCGCGACATCGAGATCGCCATGATCGACAGCAAGCGGCGTTTCGGCAACGGCTTCTGCCTGCCCGCCGGCCCGCTGCGCGAGTCGCCCCGCCGTTTGAAGGAGGTCGACTTCGTGGTGGTGACCGGGCGTGCCGGCAACGGCGAATTCGTCATGGGGCTGACCGGCGACACCGTCGTCAACCTGCGCGATCCGAGCGTGACCCAGTCGCTGGGCGCCTTCCGGCATCAAAAGGTCAACGCCATTGCCGGCATCGGTAACCCGCAGCGGTTTTTCGACATGCTGAGCGCCAACGGCATCGAGGTGGTCGGTCATCCCTTCCCCGATCATCATCGTTACACCTTGAACGACGTGCGCTTCGATGATGAAGTACCCCTGATCATGACCGAGAAGGACGCGGTGAAATGCCGCGAATTCGCCGGCTCCAATCACTGGTACCTGCCCATCGCCGCCGTGCCCGACCGCGCCTTCGCCAAACAACTCATCACCCGTTTGAGGAGATTGAAACGTGGATAAACGCCTGTTGGACATCCTCGTTTGTCCCGTCACCAAGGGTCCTTTGATCTACGACAAGGACAAGCAGGAGCTCATTTCCAAGTCAGCGCGTCTGGCCTATCCGATTCGCGACGGTATTCCCGTCATGCTCGAGGAAGAGGCGCGCACCCTGACGGACGAAGAAGTCGAAAGCTACAAGTGAGTTTTCGCGTCGCCATCCCGGCGCGCTTTGCGTCGACCCGCCTGCCCGGCAAACCGCTGATTCCCCTTGCCGGCAAGACCATGCTGGAGCACGTGTATTTGCGTGCGCAGGAAAGCGGTGCGGAGGAGGTGGTGATCGCCACCGACGACGAGCGCGTGCGCGCCACGGCCGAGTCCTTCGGGGCCCGTGTCGTGTTGACCTCGTCGGACCACGCCTCGGGCAGCGACCGTATTGCGGAGGTGGCCGATCTGCTCGCCTGGGGTGACGACGACATCGTCGTCAACCTGCAGGGCGACGAGCCGCTCACGCCGCCGGTTATCGTCGCCCAGGTCGCGATCAACCTGGCGGCGCATCCCGCCGCCAGCATTTCCACCCTGTGCGCACCGATTACCACGGCGGGGCAACTGCTCGATCCGCATATCGTCAAGGTCGTGCGCGACGCTAACGAATTCGCCCTGTATTTCTCCCGTGCCCCGATTCCCTGGGAGCGCGACCCCATGGACGTGGAAAACGAGGGCGTGCATCACGCCTGCTACCGTCACATCGGTCTTTACGCCTATCGCGTCGGTTATCTGAAGGAGTACGCCCGGCAGGAGGCCTGCGAGCTCGAAACCATCGAGCGGCTCGAACAACTGCGCGCGCTCTGGTACGGCGCGAAAATCCATGTCGGCGTGGCCGAGGAACAGCCCGGTCATGGCGTGGATACGCCGGATGACGTGGCGACGGTGGAAGCGTTGTTGCTCGCGCGGGATGATGAGTGAGGCGTAAGGCGTAAGGCGTCAAAGTGCTGGGTGCTGAGGGTGTGCTTCTTACTCCTCACCCCTCACGCCTTACTCCTCACGGACTGAGCCGAAGGCGAGGTTGTGCAAGCGGCCGGTTTCTTCCGGCGTGAGCAGGGTGCGCAGCACCGGGTGCAGGCCTGAATCGACCTCGCTGTACACGGGGATGGTGTAGGTCTGGGTGACGCGGCGGCGGGCGTCGCCGTACTGATCGTGCTGGATGATCTTGTCGCCGCTCAGCTTGAGCAGCACGATGGCCGGGCCTTCGCTGAGCACCTCGATAAGTTCGCAGGGCACGTCGTCGACCACGACCTTGCGGCCGATCAGTGTCTGCAATTCCTGAAGCATAGAGGACATACCCGAGCATTATACTCAGTTTTGGCGTCACACGCCCGGAGGTGAATACGGATGAGATGGGAAGAACTGGACCGCGACACCCTCTACGAAGGGTTTTACAACCTCTACCGTTACCACCTGAGACACCAGCTCTTCGCCGGCGGTACCAGCGACGTCATGACGCGCGAACTCATCGACCGCGGTCATGCGGCCGGGGTCCTGCCCTACGACCCGCAGCGCGACCGGGTGGTGCTGATCGAACAGTTCCGCGTCGGCGCCATGGAATCATCCAAAGGCCCCTGGCTGATGGAGGTCGTCGCCGGGCTGATCGATCCCGGCGAAAGTCCGGAAGAGGTCGTGCGCCGCGAGTCGCAGGAAGAGGCCGGCCTGGAGCTCGGCGAACTCATCCATATTCATGATTACTACTCCAGCCCCGGCGGTTCCAACGAGCGTATCACCCTGTATGCAGCCAGGGTCGATTCCGAGGGGGCAGGGGGCATTCACGGCCTGGCGCACGAGCATGAGGACATCCGCGTCCACGTCATGTCGCTGGACGAAGCGCTGGAGCGTCTGCGCTCCGGCCTGATCGACAATGCCATGGCCATCATCGCCCTGCAGTGGGCTGCGCTGAACCGTGAGCGGCTGAAACAAGCCTGGGGCTAACTAATGAGAGTGCCTATCGCTATTTCAGCGATATTATTGATTGTCGTAATAGCGCTGACTATTTGGATGCATGCTTTATGTTTAGAAACAAAAGACTATATTGGTTTGGTGATCGGAGTATGGACTGCTGCAGGTGCTCTGGTTTCAGCAACGTTTGTCGTCTATGGATACTTAATTAATCTAGAAGTATTCAGGTAGTCTCAGAGTCCAAAGCTTCTTATTTTTGTAGATAATGCGCAAGCTACACTCATTGAGTCTGGAGAATTAGTTCATCAAACAAGAATTAATTATAGGAACTTGGGAGACGTTGAGTGCGCTGATCTCCATCTCTTCGCCAAGCTGATAAATGAGAATGAGACAATAGAGATACCTGGGTTGTTTTCTTCAAATATTAATCTTCAACCCAGAGATGAGAGAGTTAGGGATTTTCCAACAATGCGATATTTTATGTCCAATGGGATCCCTAAACACGTAGTCGATAATCTAGCTAAATATAATTTTAGGGTCGGCTACAGTTATAGGCTATTTGGGAAAACTATTAAGCGTGAATATGGTTACGTATGGAATGCAGAAATGCAGAAGTGGGATATCGCTTAAGTAAGTTTATTGTGCGATTCTACTGATTAACCGTATTTGGGAATGAAAGAACAAATCAAAAAATTTGATCCGAGTTTGGAGTTCCATACATCCGAGCAGTGCTACATCAACGAGCTGTCCAATACGTCCGACGATCCGGATGTCTCCATCGCCCGGGCACGCGTCGAGCCCGGCGTGACCACCCGCTGGCATCGGTTGTCGGGCACCACCGAGCGGTATGTGATTCTCGAAGGCCGCGGCCGCGTCGAGATCGGCGACCTGCCACCGCAGGAGGTGGGTCCCGGCGACGTGGTGTTGATACCGCCGGCCTGCCGCCAGCGCATTGCCAATGTCGGTGAAAGCGATCTGATTTTTCTCGCCGTGTGCAGTCCACGATTCCGGCCCGAGGCGTATGAGGATATTGATACAACGCCACCGGACGAACCCGCCGCAGGGTGATGGCTCAAGCCTGCAATCGAACTGGAGGTGAGTGTCATGGCTAAACGCAGCTTGGCGTTATCCAAGGTTTATGCGCTGCTCGAACCCGGTCCCGTGGTGTTGCTGACGACCGCGCACAAGGGAGAGCTGAACATCATGACCATGTCGTGGCATACGATGATGGATTTCGAGCCACCGATCGTGGGTTGTGTGGTCAGCGACATGGATTACAGTTTCACCGCCGTGCGCAAGACCAGGGCCTGCGTGATCAATATTCCCACGGTCGAGTTGGCGGAGCAGGTGGTAGAGTGCGGAAACACCACCGGACGCGAAATCGACAAGTTCGCGACCTTCGGGCTGACGCCCAAAAACGCCTCGCTGGTCGAGGCGCCGCTGATTGTCGAGTGTTACGCCAACCTGGAATGCCGCGTCATCGACACGCGCATGGTGAACCGCTACAGCTTTTTCGTGCTGGAAGTGGTGAAGGCCTGGAGCGACCCGTCCGTGAAAGAGCCGAAGACGTTGCACCATCGCGGGTACGGCACGTTCATGGTTGCCGGCGAGACGATCAAGCTGCCTTCCAGGATGAAGTAGGCCGTGTCGTCTGGCGTGTTTAGTGCGCCACTTCCACCTTCACCGCGTAATCCAGCAGCTGGTTGCCCGAGCTGCTGCCGGCGCTGAGGGTGCCGCGCGATGAGTTCGACGTGGATTCCGAACTGCCGGCGATCGGTATCCATTCGCCCAGCCTGCCGCTGACGACAGTTTGCGCGGACTCGTGCGCGATGGTGCCGCCGCGCTGCAGGCGTTCGTGGATGGGCGAGATGGCGACCTGCACCTGCTGTCCGTGTACATGCGCCACGACGCTGAAGCCCCGGTTGACCGGACGTTCGGTGACGGTTTGCTGCCCGTAGCTGTATTGCGTGTAGGGCACGGTCTGGCCGATGGCGATGAAGGCCGGCTGTCCTTCGATAACCCGCACGGTTTGTTCGCCGGTTTCCGATTGACGATGCCGGCTTGCGCCGGCCTGAATCTGCACGCCCGGTTCGTCGCGTTCGCCGATGCGTACGTTGGCATCGGGCCCCAGCTCGATATTGCCCTGCGCGCCGATGGCCTGGCGTTGGCGCTGAATGTCGCTCAGCCGGCTTACGGAGACGATGAGGCTTTGCACCTTGCTGTCGAGTTTGTTGACCAGAGACAGCACGCGTTGGTAGGTGGCATCACTGCTGCGCAGGATCAGCACGTTGCCGCGCCCGCTCAGGGCGTCCTGAGGCGACAGCAGCGGCCGGATGACAGGCATGATTTCTTCGGCGCGGCGGTGGTGCAGGTCGATGGTATAGATCTCGTCGGCGTGCGCCGGCAGGAGACCTGTCAGCGCGACAAGAAGGAAGACGATGCGCAGTGCGCTATGCATACGAGTGAGGCGTCAGGTGTCAGGTGTGAGGCAGCCAGGGAAAGCACCGTATCGTTTTTTGGCGACATCGGGTGGGCAGGGGGATATTCGCTTGTTCTCCTTACGCTTCACGTCTCACTCCTCACGCTTTTCTCCTTACCCCTCACCAGCCTTTAAATCATCAGTCGGCGCAGGTTCGGGTCCGGCAGGCTGCTTTCCCACATTTCCATGAACACCTCTTCCAGGCTGGAGCCCAGGCGCGGATCGTTGAAGATGACCCGCCCGGTCATCTGGTCCGCCTTGGGGCGGATCAGGATGCCGCGTTTGTCGGCAACCATGAACGCCTGGTTGTACTGGCCGTAGTTCTCGTGCATCAGGCGAACCTGGATGTGGCTGCTGATCCGCTGTGCGAGGGTGATGAGACGATGGCCGTCACGCAGGATGGCGCTGTTATCCCGGATCAGGATGTAGATGCGGGTATAGCGGTTGCGGCGGGCGAAGTCGGAAGCAGCCTGGACGAATTCTTCCGTATCGTACAGCAAGGGGTCGAGCTGGCGGCTGACGATTAACATGCTGCGCCGTGCCTGCGTCATGATCTGCTGGGAGGCATAGCGGTTCTCCGCCGTGTCGCTTAGCGGGATCTCCAGGTCCCCCTCGCCGATTCGATTGTTTTCGAACGCCTCTTTAAGAGATGTCAGTGTGTCCATGTCGACATTTGGGCAGTGCTAATGAGGCGGATTCTAACAGCGATTTTTTGAATGTCACAAAAATGAAACTTTTTTGGTCAGACGAATGACTCAGGTCCGCTATCGTCGCCCGTTTTTGTGAGTCTTTTCCGCAGGCATTGTCGTTCGAAGTGCCCGGCATCGGGCATGGTGAAACCTGTTTACGTGAGGGCGAGCGCCATACGTCGGTGCGGGATGCCGGCATCCATGAACTCATCGCTGCAGACCGTGAAGCCGGCCTTTTCATAAAAGCCGATGGCATGGACCTGCGCGTCCAGCCAGACACGAACGTGTCCCTGTTGCCTCGCGATCCGGATAAGGTGTTCGAGCAACGCCTGTCCGATGCCGTGTCCGCGCCACGTAGGCAGCACCGCCATGCGGCCGATGTGCCCGTCCCGCAGCAGCCGTGCGCAACCCACGGATTCTTCGCCGACTTCGGCGAGGGCATGCATGCAATCCTCATCCAGGCCGTCCCATTCCAGTTCGGGCGGGACGCCCTGTTCCTGCATGAACACCCGTTCGCGGATCGTACGCAAAACCGAACCTGCGTCCTGCCAGGTTACGGTGCGAATCGTGAAGGGCGGTGCCTCATTCTTCGACATCGAGTGCGCCATAGCGGAACAGGTCGACCAACAGGTCGCACATCAGCGCATCGCCCTGCCAGAGCCCGGCATCGTAGGCGTAATCGCGGCAAAGCGTGGCGATGCGTGATCGATGGGAATCGGGCAGGGTCCATACCCTGCCGTTGGCGAAGAAATTCATCTTGCCGTCCGGCGTCTGCCGGAAGGCGAAGCGGGCGGCGGGATGACGGATCAGACGCGTGTTCGCATCCACCAGCGATGCGCGGACGGCGTCCTCGTCGAGCTCGCCCGGTTCGAAGTCGGCATGCCAGGTCAGCGCCGGTTCGGTGAGATAAGCCCCGAGCCAGGTCGGCAGTTGTTCGCGCCCCTTGTCCAGCACCGTCTGCATGAACGCGATCATCCTGTCGAGACTTTGGGCGTCGATCTCACCCGGTTCGTCGGCCGGTGGTCGCCCGGCATCCCCGAAGCGGCGTGCCAACGCCGGATCGTCCATCAGCGTTTCCAGCCAGCCGGAGATCAGTTCCTGTTGCGACGGTGCGCGAAAGCCGATGGAGGCGGTCAGGCAGTCATCGTCCTCGGATACGCCATGGTGCGCCACGCCGGGTGGCAGGTAGAGCATGTCGCCCGGTCCCAGCACCCATTCCTGTTCGGCATTGAAATGACGCAGGATGCTCAGCTCGGTGCCGGGCAGGGTGTCGTCGGAGTCGCCGTCGCGGGCGATCTGCCAGCGTCGGCGCCCGGCAAGCTGCAACAGGAAGACATCGTACTGGTCCGTGTGCGGGCCGACGGAACCGCCCACCGGTGCATAGCTGATCATCAGGTCGTCGATGCGCCAGTCGGGGATGAAGCGAAAGGGTTCGATCAGCACGCGCAGTTCGGGGACGTGTTTTTCCACGTCGCTGACCAGCAGCGTCCAGCGGGTTTCGGGCAGGGTGGCAAAGTCGGATTCGAGGAACGGCCCGGTGCGCAGTTCCCACGGACCTTTTTCGCCCTGTTCCAGCACGATGCGGCTGTGGATTTCCTCTTCGCAGGCCAGGCCCGCCAGTTCATCGGGCGACAGATCGAGCTGTTCGATTCCCGGCCAGGCGCTGCGCACCAGCAGTGGTTCGCGCTGCCAGTGCTGCGTCAGGAAATCGCGCGGGCTGAGCCCGCCCAGCAGTTGGACGGGAACGGCGGGTTTCACGACTGCGGCAGCTTGCGGGTCTGTGCCTCGGCGTTGCCGATGTAGTTGGCGGGGGTGAGCTGCTTGAGTTGTTCGCGCACCGCTTCGGGCAGTTCCAGGCTGTCGATGAAGGCGTGCAGGCGCTCGCGGTCGATGCGCTGCCCGCGCGTCAGTGCCTTGAGCTTTTCGTAGGGTTGCTCGATGCCGTACCGGCGCATCACCGTCTGGATGGGTTCGGCCAGCACCTCCCAGTTCCCGTCCAGTTCGTGGATCAGACTGGCTTCGTTCACTTCCAGTTTGCCCAGGCCCTTCATCAGGGACTGGTAGGCGATGCTGGCATGGGCCAGGCCCACGCCCAGGGTGCGCAGTACGGTGGAGTCGGTCAGGTCACGCTGCAGGCGCGAGATGGGCAGCTTGCGCGACAGGTGGTCGAGCATGGCGTTGGCCACGCCCAGGTTGCCTTCCGCGTTTTCGAAATCGATGGGGTTCACCTTGTGCGGCATGGTGGACGAACCGACTTCGCCGGCCACCACTTTCTGCTTGAAGTGACCGCGCGAGATGTACGCCCACACGTCGCGGCTGAAATCGATCAGCACGGTGTTGAAGCGCGCCAGGGCGTCGAACAGCTCGGCGATATAGTCGTGCGGTTCGATCTGAGTGGTGTAGGGGTTCCACGCCAAGCCCAGCGAGGTGACGAAATTCTGCGCAAAGGTCTCCCAGTCCATTTCCGGGTAGGCCACCATGTGCGCGTTGTAGTTGCCCACCGCGCCATTGATCTTGCCCAGAATCGGCACCGCGGCGAACTGGGTGCGTTGGCGTTTGAGGCGGTAGGCCACATTGGCTAGTTCCTTGCCCACCGTGGTGGGGGAGGCGGGCTGGCCGTGGGTGCGCGACAGCAGCGGAATGGCGGCGAACTGGTCGGCCAGCCCGCTGATGGCGTCGATGACGTTGTCCATCTGCTCGAGCAGCACCTGGCTGCGGGTCTCGCTCAGGATCAGCGCGTAGGCGAGGTTGTTGATGTCCTCGGAGGTGCAGGCGAAATGAAAGAATTC
>JARRKE010000067.1 GCA_037388465.1 Gammaproteobacteria bacterium | reverse complement strand
GTGGTGAGCGCGGTCGTGTATGGCACGACGCTGGTGCTGCTGTACGTCTTTTCGACCGTGTATCACAGCACCACCGGCCAGGCGAAGGCCCTGGCGCGCATCTTCGACCACAACGCGATCTACCTGCTGATCGCGGGCACCTATACCCCGTTCACCCTGATCACCCTGCACGGCGTGTGGGGCTGGACACTGTTCGCGGCGATCTGGGCGCTGGCGCTGGTCGGTATCGTCATCGATTCCATGCCGCGCAAGGGGCGGCGGATTGTGCCCGTGATTCTTTATCTGGTGATGGGCTGGTTGGGCGTGGTGGCGATCAAGCCGCTATTGGCCGCGCTGCCGGCGCATGCCTTCGACTGGCTGCTGGCTGGCGGCATCGCGTACACGGTGGGCGTCGCGTTTTACGTCCTCGGCAAGATCTGGCGCCCCGGTCATGCCATCTGGCATGTCCTGATCCTGGTGGGCAGCGCCTGCCATTATTTCGTGATCACCGGTTACGTGATCTGATTCCCGTCGCACCGCCCGCCTTCAGCTCCGCATGAAATAGTCGGCCATGCGCTCGCGGGCGGCCGCATCCGGCAGCCTGCCGAACCCCGCCCCCATATTGTCCTCCAGATGCCGGGGTTTGCCCGTCGCCGGGATGACGCAGGTCACCGCCGGATGGGCCAGGATGAATTTCAGAAAATACTGGCCCCAGCTGGCGATGCCGTAATCATTCGCCCACGGCGGCAGCGGCCGGCCCCGGACCCGGTGGAACAGGGCACCCTGTTCGTAAGGACGGTTGACCAGGACCGCGATGCCCCGTTGCTGCGCCAGCGGCAGCAGGCTGCGTTCCGCGTCGCGCGTCGCGATCGAGTAGGGCAGCTGCACGAAATCGATCCGCTCGCCCTTCATGATCGCTTCGAGTTCGTCGAAGGCGCCGGGGACGTAGTGGGTGATGCCGATGTAGCGGATCCGGCCTTCGCGTTTCCACGCGCGCAAGGTTTCGAGTTGGGTGCGCCAGTCCACCAGGTTGTGAATCTGCATCAGGTCCATCACCGGCGTGCGCATGCGCCGCAGGGAGTCCTCCATCTGGCGGATGCCGGCGGCTCGCCCCGTGGTCCAGACCTTGGTCGCCAGGAACAGGCGTTCACGCAGTCCCAGGGCCGCGCTCAGGTCGCCCACCACCGCCTCGGCGCTGCCGTACATGGGGGAGGAGTCGATCACGCTGCCGCCCAGTGCGACGAAGCGCCGCAGCACCGTTTCGAGCCGGGCCCGCGCGGCGGCGTCATCATGCACGTCGAAGACGCGGTAGGTGCCCAGACCGACGGCCGGGAGCAGTTCGCCGCTGGCGGGGATCCGCCGGTGCAGCAGGCGATCGGTTTGTGCGCCGAGGCCGCGCTTGGGCCACAGTCCGCCGGCGCAGATGGCCAGTGCCATCTGGAGAAAGCGCCGGCGCGAAAAGCGCAATGGTGCGGTCGTGTTCATGACGGGATCCTCCGGCGTTTCCCCTTGAGCTTAGTCCAGGCGGGCGGATTTCGGTCTCCTTTCGCAATCGAAGGTGTTCCCGGCAGATGGGAGCTAAATATCGAACCTTGACGTATAGTTAAAGACACTTATGCCTGATTATCGTCCAGCATTCCGCAACCACCCGCCTGGTATCCCATGTCCGGCAAAACGGGTCATCTCACCATCTCCACTCTGACGGGAACCTTTCTGGATTCCCGTCTGGAGGACAAGTTCTGCGGCGAGATCTGGCCGCAGCTGGCCGAGCGTATAGCCGCCGTCGGCATCGTCGGCGGATTGATATTCGCCATCGCAGGTATTTCCGACTATCAGTCCGTGGGACTCACGCCGGCTTTCTGGTTTCTGCTGGTGCTGCGCCTGGGCGGTCTGGGCATGGGCCTGTGGCTGGTGTCCCTCACCCGCGCGGCGGACTACAACGGGCCTCGGGTCAGATTGGCGCTGTTGCTGTTCGAGATCTACATCGCGACGGGCTTTCTGATTATCGTCGCGGTGCAGGGCGGCAGCGTCGATTTTCACACCCTGAGCACCATCGTCATCGTGATCTCGTACTACGTTTTTTTGCCCAACCTGAGCCTGGCTCAACTGCTGGTCCCGCTGGTGTTGACGCTGAGTTTCTGCGTGCTGGCGGCCACCTCGCTGGAAGCGGGGCTGCGCGGTATGACGATACCGGTGCTGCTGCTCATCCTGATCAATATCCTGGGGCTGATGTTCGCGCGGTTTCTGAACCGTAGCCAGCGCGTGGAGCGTGAAGGGCTGCACCGGATGAGCCGGTTGAACCAGCGCCTGAAAAAAGAGATCGAGGAGCGCGAGTTCGCCGAGCAGCTGTCGCGTGCCAGTCAGGAGAACCTGCAGCGTCTGTTCGACGTGGCGCCCATTCCCATGGTGCTCACCCGCCTGTCCGATGGCGCCATATTGCGTGCGAATACGGCGGCCGGCGCATTGCTGGATATCGACCCGGCCGTCATCAGGCGGGCGCATACCGTCGATTTCTACATGGATCCGGCGGATCGCCCCAGGCTGCTGGCACAGCTGCAGAAGCAGGAGCATCTGGAAGACGTGGAACTTGCTTTGAAGCACCGTGACGGCCATGAAGTGATGGTGTTGTTTTCGGCCGCTATCGTGAACTATCACGACGAAAAAGCGGTGCTGGCCAGCCTAGTGGACATCACCGCGCGCAAGGCCATGGAGGAAGAGCTGACCCGGCTGGCGAACACCGATCCGCTCACCGAGTCGCACAACCGGCGTTATTTCTTCGAGGCGGCGGCACGGGAAGTCTGGCGTGCGCGCCGTTCAGGGCGTTCATTGTGTGTGCTTTTGATCGACATCGATCTGTTCAAGCGCGTGAACGACCGCTTCGGCCATGCCGTGGGGGACGAAGTGCTGCAGAAGGTGGTGGATCTGATCCGCTCACAGTTGCGGCAATACGATGTGATGGCGCGGCTGGGCGGCGAGGAGTTTGCCATCCTGGTGCCCGAAACCGGTGCGGTGGAGGCGCTCGACGTGGCGGAACGCATCCGGTACCACGTCCAGGAGTCTCCGGTGCAGACTTCCTCCGGCACCCTGGACATGACGGTCAGCATCGGCCTGGCCGAAGTCGATTTGCGTGCGGCGAGTATGGACCTGGCCCTGAACCACGCCGATACGGCCATGTACCAGGCAAAGGCCCTGGGACGCAACCGGGTGGAACAATACGCCGCCCGCTGACGACGGGCATACCGCCGGTTATGGGACGGATGCCTCAGCCGCGGATTGATGCGATGCCGTCAGGGAGCCGGACTGCTGGATCTCCTCGGCGATGCGATGGGCGATATGGTGCCACATGGCGGTGTTGTCGGCGCCGTCGGCGCGGGAGTCGATGTGATAGGCGACCCGCCCCGTGTGTACGTCGTCGACCTGAATCTGAAAGTAGGTGATCAGATTACTCAGTTTGTGCACCTGACCCACCAGCACATAATCGGCGTGGGCCTGCTCGCCGAGCTCGATCATGCACGAACGGCAGGCGGTGGGATGGGCATAATCACCGGCCAGTTTTTGCAGGTCCGGGCGCAGGCCGGCCTCGTCGATTATCCGCAGGTCACCGCTTTTGCTCAGATCCTGCTTGATCCAGAGCGGCAGGTCATGCACCCAGCGGTTCAGTGCGTTTACGGTCACCGGCCGCTGATCCAGTGAGAAATCGAACAGATCGAAAGGAATGACCACGAGCGACGGTTTTGCGTGGTTCGGGGCGGTGCCCGCCCATGCTGCCGCACTGGTCATGCTCAGCAGAATGATCAGCAAGAGCTGGCGCAGCAAGGTCCGGTATCGTGACCGAAGCATCATGTGGGTCCTGGGGGCGGTGGTTTTCATGCATGGCTCCTGGCCGGGTCCGGAAGTCGGCGGGTTTGCCGGGGGAACGTGTCGCGGGACCGGTCCATGGTATTGGCGGACCGGAGCGTAGCGGCAGTACCGTCTGTTGATAGAATCAAAACGGGCGGCTGTCAATAGAGCGCCTCGCCTTTTGTCGGGCGAATGTACCGGCCGCCGGTACGGGCCGCGCGTGTCGGGCGGTAATAATTAGATGTCGAGGGGACGCCGATGCGGGCCGGAATAAATTCCTGGAACCTTATTTTTATTTTGTTCGTGTAAGGACATATGCCGCGGCTATTGTCATTTCCCCGCAAGACCAGGCGCTTCGAGGCCCTGCTCGTGCCTCATCTCGAACACCTGTATCGCCTTGCCTATCGCTGGTGCGGCAACCGCGAGGATGCCGAGGATCTGGTGCAGGAACTGGTCATCAAGCTTTATCCCCGCCTGGATGAACTGGAACGCCTGGAGCGGGCCCGTACCTGGCTGGCGCGCGTGCTTTACAACCTGTACGTGGACGAGGTGCGGCGTCGGCAGCGCTCGCCGCTGGTGCAGGCGGTAGCGGAAAGCGAAGCCGTTTTGTCGGAGCTCAGCTGCGACAGGCCGGAGCCCGGCCTGCTGGCGGAGGGTGACGAACTCCAGATGCGCCTACTGCAGGCCCTGCGTGGCATCAATCCCGATCAACGCGTCGTTGTCACGTTGCACGATGTCGAGGGATATACCCTCGAAGAAATCGAACAAATCATCGATACGCCCCTCGGTACGCTGAAGTCCCGGCTGCATCGGGCACGCCGCGCCCTCCGTGATGCACTCGACAGGGAACCCTTTCCGACGCCTCGTCGTGTTAACGAACAGAGGTAACCGAAATGAATTGCGATCAGGCCAAAACTCAACTCGACGATTATCTGGAGGGCACGCTGTCCAGGGTCGACGTTCAGCGGCTGGAGCATCATCTCCAGGGATGCGTGTCCTGCCGTGGGGAACTGCAGGCGATGCGTGAACTCATGGATGGTCTGCGGCACCTGCCGTTGCCGCCGGCCTCCCCCGGATTCCAGGCGCGGGTCCTGCATACGGCGCGTAAGCGGTCGCGGGCGCCGCTGGGTTTTGCCGCCGGCTTCGGCAGCGCGGTGGCGGCAGGACTGCTGGTATGGGTTGTGGTGGGTGTCTGGCAGGGCGGTCCCCCGGCACCGGCCGATGCGACGGCCGGTATTCAGATGACGCTGCATCAGGAGCGCACCGTCGATCTGGCGTTCAATGCCAGCAAGGACCTGGAGGGTGTGACCTTCAGCCTGGAACTGCCGGCCGGGGTTTCGTTGGCCCGTTATCCGGGGCAGCGGCATGTGGTGTGGAAGGACCGGCTGGCCAAGGGACGCAATCTGCTCAAGCTGCACCTGATCGCGGAACGGCCGATGGCGGGTGAACTGGTGGCGACCATTCGTCGTGGCGACAGCAGCAAGTCATTCCGGGTGCCTCTGGAAGTAAGTGAACGTGGAACCCTTCTGCTGCCCATACAGAATATTGGGCACGTGTGAGCAACGGTTTTGAGATTGAACTTGATTGGATTAAGGAGAACGATATGCGCAAAGTGGTACTGACTACGATGGTATTGGCCGCCGGCCTGTTCGGCAGCGGAGCGGTCCTGGCCGCCGACGATCTGGGTGGCGACGTCACGATGCAGATCATGGACGCAGGGTCCAGTTCGGCGCAGGATGTGACTCGCGATATCGAGTTGCCCGACCAGGCCAACGAGCATGCCAAGGAGCAGGTGCGTGAACGTCATCAGGAACAGGAGCGCGAACATAATGGCAGTGACGACGGAACGGATCACGTCGCACATGACTCGCTGGAAGACAGCCAGGATCATATGGATTCCCAGCGCGAACAGATGGATGAGGCGCGTCAGGAAATGGAGCAGGAGCAGCAGCAGATGGACGATCAGCGCTCGGATGCGGTTGAGAGCGCACACGACAGTCAGGACAGCAGCGACTGATTTTCGTGGGATGACCCGACAGGGTCAGTTTGGGTCCCTCCCCCGTCCGGGGGAGGGACTTTTGCGTGTCTGGAGTTCAATTACAATATAAGCCGTATTGGGAGCCACCTCATGCCATTTGCCTTCAACAGGTTTCACTCCTTTTTCCTCTTTGTCCTGCTCATTGTCGTGCTGCTTCCCGGGCGCGCGTTCGCAGCGACCGCCGATCAATATTTCGAATCCGGCAAGGCCGCCTTTCAGCGCGGCGAGTATCGGCAGGCCGCGCAGGCCTTCGAGCAGGCGCGTCAGGCCGGCATGGATACCGCGGCCGTCCACTACAACCTGGGTGTGACCTACTATCGCCTCGAGGATTACCTGCGTTCCGAGGCGGAGTTTCAGAAGGTTGCCCGCTATCCGAAGATGACGGCGATCGCCCACTACAACCTGGGGCTGGTCAAGCTGCGCCAAGGGGATACCGAGGTCGCCCGCGGTTACTTCCGGCGTGTCTATGCCGAGACGGATGATGCAAAACTCAAGGAGCTTGCCGCGCGCATGCTGGACCGCGTCGATACAACGACGCGGCGTGCGGCCGGGAAGCGTTGGATAGGGGCGGTGTTCGCCGGTATCGGCCATGACGACAATGTCACCCTGGAGAATACCAATCTGGGTACCGGTACGGGGGTGAGCGGCAAGTCCGACAATTTCCTGGAGTTGTTCGGCACCGTCAACGGCGTGTTGCACGGCAAGCGCGAAGACGGTCTGCTGCTGAAGGCCAGCGCGTTCCGCGACGATTACTTCGATCTCAACAGCTACGATTTCACCTTGGTCAACCTAGGCCTGTTCAAGACCCTGCCCATGGGTAGCTGGAACGGCGAGTTCGGTGGCTATACAACCTTCAGCCACCTGGGCAGTAAGAACTATCTGCGCACCCTCGACCTGAGCGCCCAGGGAACGCATTATTTCTCGTCACGTTCCCGGTTGCGGTTGCGTTACCGGTATCACGACATTTCCTCACTGGACAGCGTTTACGATTATCTGGCCGGTTATGCGCACGACTTCATGGCGGAAGGGCGTTGGTTCTTCGATTCAGTTCAGCTGCGTGCCTACTATCGTCTGGATATCGAAAATCGCAACGACTACCGGACCAGTACGGTGTTCTACAGCTATTCCCCCACGCGTAACACGGTCCATGCCGATGTGACCTGGCTGCTGCCCGACCGCTGGAGCCTCAACGCGGGGGCGGACTATCGCAACAGCCGCTATGCGGATTCCAACATCCTTTCCACCGGCGAGGTCGTACGCCGCGACGACGACCGCGTGCGCGCAACCCTGCGCCTGACCCGGCAGCTGACGCGGCGTGCGGACGCCTTCCTGCGTTACGAATACAAGGACAATCACTCCAACATCGCGGTTTACAGCTACACCAGCAACGTGGTGATGGGCGGCGCCGAGTACCTGTTCTGAGTACGGGCCCCGGCCGGGTTTTCTGGCCGGGGCCTCAGGCCGCTGCCGCGCGCCGTTCGCGCTGCTGACCCAGCCACCACCCGACCCACAGCCAGACGCCTGCCAGCGGTATCGCCACCAGCGCCAGTGCGCCGAGCGACAGGCCCAGTCCGCTCAGGACGGCGAACACCCACGCACTTGCGGCGTCGCCGCCACGGTAGACCAGCGTGTCGATCACGTTCTTGGCGCGGTATTTCTCCTCGCGGCTCACGACCGTGAACAGCATTTCCCGGGCGGGGCGGGTAAAGGCGTAATTCCCCGCGCGACGGGTGATCTGCACGCCGACCAACACCCCCAGCACCGGCGCGGCCGCGAGCAGTCCGAAGCCGAGCATCAGCATGCCCGGGATCAAGGCCAGTGTCGCCGGCAGGCCGAAGCGGGTCACGGCGCGGTGGGTAAGCAGCAGTTGTCCCGTGAGTGTGAGCAGGTTCACGGCGAGATCCATGGCGGCGAAAACGCGTGTTCGTTGGGCGGAACCGCTGAAGCTCTCCGCAATGATGTGGGCCTGCTGAAAATAGAGAAAGGTCGACAGCGTCGTATAGAGCAGGATGAAGGCGGCGATGCCCAGCAGATAACGCGAGCGCAGCAGACACGCGATGCCGCTCCACAGGCCGCCCGCGATGGGGCCTTCCTCCGGCGGTCGGCCGGTAGCGGCATGCCCGGCGCCGGCCTCATGCGCCCACCGGTTCAGGCGGCCGATGCAGAGCATCGCGAACAGCAGCAGCACCGCAGCCACCAGCAGCAGATTGACCGGACCGAGCGGGATCACCAGCAGGGTGGTCAGGGTCGGTCCGAGCAGGGCGCCGGCACTGCCGCCCGCCGCGATCAGGCCGAACAGGCGCTTGGCCTGACTGTTGGTGTACAGGTCCGCCATGAAGCTCCAGAACACCGAGACGGCGAACAGGTTGAAGACGCTGAGCCAGATGAAAAAGGCGCGGGCCGCGTCGGCACGCCAAGCATCGACGCGTAGCAGGCCGTAGAAGATCAGCAGGTTGACGATGAAAAAGGCGTATACGAGCGGCAGCAGCCGGTGGCGTTCGAAGCGCCGGGTCGCATAACCGAACAGGGGGACCGCCAGCAGCATGGCGACGAAGGTGCCGGTGAAGACCCAGTGCAGCGCCCCCAGGCCGCCGCTGATACCCATTTCGTCGCGGATCGGACGCAGCACGTAATAGGCGGCCAGCAGCGAGAATCCGTAGGCGAACGACCAGGCCACGGCGGTTCGTTCCGCGGGTTGCAGGGCGGGCAGGCTGGCTGGCATGGCGGGACCCGGGGTTAGCCTGTTTCACGGCTATCTTGGGCCGGCCGAGTTGCAGGGCGCAAGCGTAAAGGGCGAACGCGTTAGAATGCCCGGTTCAATACACCGCCGGACCTTTGATCTACATGGCTTTGTTGAATTTTCGCGATGTGTCGCTGAGCTTTGGCGCTTCGCCGCTGTTGGACCACGTCAATTTCCGTGTCGAGCCGGGTGAGCGGCTTTGCCTCGTCGGCCGCAACGGCGCGGGCAAGTCCACGCTGCTGAAACTGGTGCTGGAAACCATTCACCCCGACGAGGGCGAGATCGTTCGCCAGGAAGGACTGCGCGTGGCCCAGTTGCCCCAGGAGGTGCCCGCTGACACGCACGGCAGTGTCTACGACGTGGTGGCCGCGGGGTTGGGCGAGGTCGGTGAACTAGTGGCCCGTTATCACCAACTGGCACAGGAGGTGGCCGGCGGCGGCGAGCGCCAGCTGGCCGAACTGGAACGCTGCCAGCATCAACTCGAGGCTCAGGGCGGCTGGTCGGTCACGCAGCGCGTCGAAGCGGTGCTGTCACGCCTGCAGCTCGATGCGGACGCCGATTTCGCCGCATTGTCAGGCGGACTCAAGCGCCGTGTCCTGCTGGCGCAGGCGCTGGTGACCGAACCGGACTTGCTGTTGCTCGACGAGCCGACCAACCATCTGGATATCGAGGCCATCGACTGGCTGGAATCCTTTCTGCTCGGTTGGGGCGGCACCCTGATGTTCATCACCCACGATCGCGTGTTCCTGCAGAAGCTCGCCACCCGCATCCTGGAACTGGACCGCGGCGTGTTGACCGACTGGCCGGGCGATTACGCGACCTACCTGCGCCGCAAGGAGGAGGCGCTGGAGGCGGAACAACGCCAGAACGCCCTGTTCGACAAAAAGCTCGCCCAGGAGGAGGTGTGGATCCGCCAGGGCATCAAGGCACGGCGAACCCGCAACGAGGGACGGGTCAGGGCGCTGAAGCGCATGCGTGAAGAACGCGCCGGGCGCCGCGAACGCACCGGCAAGGCCCGGCTGGCGGTGCAGGAGGCTGAGCGTTCGGGCAAGCTGGTGGTCGAGGCCGAAAACGTCGGCTTCAGCTATGCAGGGCGTCCTGTCATCCGGGATTTCTCCACCACCATCCTGCGCGGGGACAAGGTGGGCATCATCGGCCCCAACGGCGCCGGCAAGACGACCCTGCTGCGCCTGCTGCTCGGGCAACTCGAACCGACCGAGGGCAGGATTCGCCTGGGCACCAATCTCGAGATCGCCTATTTCGACCAGTACCGGGCGGAGCTCGACGAGGAGCAGTCGGTGCAGGACAACGTGGCGGCCGGCAAAAGCATGGTGGAGATCAACGGCAAGCCGCGGCACGTGCTGAGCTATTTGCAGGATTTTCTGTTCGCGCCCGCCCGTGCCCGGCAGCCCGTGAAGGCGCTCTCCGGCGGCGAGCGCAACCGCCTGCTGCTGGCCAAGCTGTTCATCAACCCGGCCAACATGCTCGTTCTCGACGAGCCGACCAACGACCTGGATGCCGAAACCCTGGAACTGCTGGAAGAACTGGTGGGTGAATTCTCGGGAACGGTGCTGCTGGTCAGTCACGACCGCGCCTTCCTGAACAACGTGGTCACCAGCACCCTGGTGTTCGAAGGCGGGGGAACGGTAGGCGAGTACGTGGGCGGTTACGACGACTGGGTGCGCCAGCGTCCTGCCGTGCAGCCCGGTGCCGCCACGACCGCGAAGCCGGCGCAAGCGTCGAAGCCCAAAAGCGGCAAGGGCAACAAGCTGAGTTACAAAGATCAGCGCGAGCTTGAATCCCTGCCGGGGCATATCGAGCAACTGGAGTCTTCCCAGGCCTCATTGCAGCAACGCCTGAGCGACCCCGGATTCTACAAGCAGGAAGACAAGGAGGAGATCGCCCGGGTCCAGCAGGAGCTGGCCGAGGTCGACCGCCAATTGGCGGATGCCTATGCCCGTTGGGAAGCACTGGAGGCGACGCAGAATTCCTGAGCATTCAAGCCTGCGGGCGTGATGCCGTTAACCCATAACAGACAGGAGCGAACCTATGCCTTTGTGGACCGTTTATCTTTCCGGAGAAATTCATACCGACTGGCGCGAACGCATCGCCCAGGGCTGCAAAGCGGCGGGTCTCGATGTCGAGCTGCTCTCCCCGGTGACCGATCATGCGGCCAGCGACGATTGCGGTGAGGCGATCCTGGGTGAAGAGGCCGAGCCGTTCTGGCGTGATCACAAGGGGGCGAAGATCAACGCCATCCGTACGCGCAGCTTCCTCGAACGAGCGGATATCGTGGTGGTGCGTTTCGGCGACAAATATCGTCAGTGGAACGCCGCCTTCGATGCCGGGTACGCGGCGGCACTGGGCAAGCCGCTGATCGTCCTGCACGACCCCGAGCTGACCCACGCCCTCAAGGAGGTCGACGGCGCCGCGCTCGCGACCGCGAGCGAGCCGGAACAGGTGGTGGAAATCCTGCGCTACGTCAGTACCTGACGTTGGCGGCATGAACA
>JARRKE010000066.1 GCA_037388465.1 Gammaproteobacteria bacterium | reverse complement strand
AGCCTGTATCACGAATACGGCAGCGGTGTGGTGCTCGAGGACACGGGCGTGGTATGGCAGAACCGCGGCATCAGTTTCACGCTCGAACCGGGCAGCCCGCGCGAGCTGAAGCCCGGGCGTAAACCGTTCCATACCCTGAATCCGGCCATGGCGGAACTCGACGACGGCCGGTTGCTCGTTTACGGCAGCATGGGCGGGGACGGTCAGCCGCAGACCCAGGCCGCGGTGTTCACGCGCTGTGCCTGCTTCGGCGTCGGCCCCCAGGAGGCGATCACCCGGCCGCGCTGGTTGCTGGGGCGGACCTGGGGCGAGAACTCCAACACCCTCAAGCTGGAAAGCCGTTTCGATCCTGCCGTGGTCCAGGGATTGCGCCACCTCGGGCACGAGGTCGAGGTCGTCGGCGACTACGACGAAATGATGGGGCATGCCGGTGCCATCGTGCGGAATACGGCCGGCGTCCTCGAAGGTGGCGCCGATCCGCGCAGCGACGGCGTGGTGGCTGCGTTTTAATCGACAACTTATTAGGAGTATTGAGTGAACGGAGAGTGGGTCATCCTGTTGCCGCTCCTGCTGGCCTGTGGCTCGGTGGCGGGGATTCTGGCGGGACTGTTGGGCGTGGGCGGCGGCATCGTGATCGTGCCCATGCTGTATCACGTGTACACCGGTCTGGGCATCGACGTCGCCACGGCCATGCCGCTCTCGGTGGGCACCTCGCTGTCCACCATCATGTTCACTTCGCTGGTTTCCGCCCGCAGCCACAATCGCCGCGGCACGGTCGACTGGACCCTGGTGCGTCGCTGGATTCCGTGGATTCTCGTCGGCGTGGTGTTCGGCACCATCCTGGGCAGCTGGGTGCCGGGCGCGATCCTGAAATCGATGTTCGGCATCCTGCTCAGCGTGGACAGGGGTCGGCGGCCTGGCCGCGATGCTGGGCATCGGCGGCGGCACGCTGGTCGTGCCGATCCTGAACCTGTTTTCCTATCCGATTCACCGCGCCGTCGGCACGGCCGCGGTGTTCGGATTCGTCATCAGCGTGCCGGCGACGGTCGGTTACGTGCTCTCGGGCTGGGGTCATGCGGGGCTGCCGGTGGTTTCCACCGGCTATGTGAACTGGCTGGGCTTTGCCGCGCTGGTGCCGGCCACCATGCTGTTCGCACCGGTCGGTGTGCGGCTGTGCCATCGCCTCAATGTCGCCCGTCTCAAGCAGGTCTTTGCCGTCTTCCTGTTGCTGGTCGGCCTCAAGATGACCTTTTTCTAGGCCGATTACGGGTAGGGGTCATGATGGTGGTGTCTTGCGGGATGGCCCGGACGCCCGAGGATTTCGTAAACCCCGAGCAGGATCAGCAGAACGCCGAACACCGAGCGCAAAACGGGTTCCGGCAGCAGCAGGGCGATGCGGGCACCCGCGAGTGCGCCGAAAAACGCGCCGATCACCAGCGTCGGCAGCAGGCCCCAGCAGACGTTGCCCTCACGCGCGTTCTCCCCCAGCCCGGTCAGTGTGGCCGGCAGCCGCGTGACCAGCGAGGTGCCCTGCGCCAGAGCCTGCGGCATGCCCAGCCCAAGCACGAACAGCGGGGCGAGCACCGGTCCGCCGCTGACGCCGACCACACCGGCCACGGTGCCCGCGAGCAGTCCCACGCCGAGCAGATACGGGTCGCGCCAGCCGTGTGCGAACCCCGCCAGTTGCGCCTCGCCAAGCATCAGCAGCACGATGCCGCCGATCAGCACGATCACCCCGAATGCGCGCCGCAGCGTGACCGCCGGCAGTTGTTTGCTCCAGCGCGCGGTTAACGGTGCGACGATCAGTGCCGGGATGCCGGTCCACAGCAGCGGCAGCCAGTCGACCCGTCCGCCGTGGGCATACACGGCCGTGCCGGTGACGGCCGATACCGTGGCCACGGCCAGCGCGGTGCCGCGTGCCTCCAGTGAGGACAAGCCGGCCGGCCCGGTAAGCAGGGGGATGAGCAGGGTGCCGCCGCCCAGGCTGGCGAGCCCGCCGCCGAAGCCGGCGATCAGGCCGATAAGCAGGGTGTGCAGACGGGACGGCGCTGGGCATGAGGCGGTGACGGTCATGCCGCCGACTTCCGGGCAGGGTTGGAATGGACACGTTTTGTTGCGCTGCGATAACGCTTCCCGTTCGCCACAAGGGTCTCCCGTACCGGAAGTAAATGGGCACGCGCTGAAATAGACCGCGGACGCTGGGCAAGATTCAGCAGCAGTGCCGAAACGTTGATGCGCAACAGCCCCCCGGGAGGGTCAGGTATTTGCCCTGACGATCCCGGTGATCTCAATGACTGTTGGTCAGGTCAGCCGACGATGTGGTGTTTGCCCACCAGCGTGACCGTGCTGGCCTGCGGTCCCTCGTCACCCTCTACCTCGACGAAACGGACCTGGCAGCCCACCTCCAGATCCTCGAAGCGTCCGCTGACGACGCTGTTGCGATGGAAGTAGATGCTGCGACCATCGGATGCGAGGATGCGCCCGGATTCGCCTTCCGGGGCGAGTTCCGCAACCTGGCCGTGCGGCGGCAATTCGTGCGTCTTGACGTCGCCGCGCTGGCGACGGCCAAAGTCCTCCAGCTGACGGTCCATGGCGTTGAAGGCGTCACGAATGGCCACGTACACATCCTCGTGGGATTGGCGCTCAGGCGGCTCGCGGCTGGAAATGAGCTGGTGACCGGGGACGGTGACGTCGACCCGGACGTGGTAGAGCTTGCCTTTGTGCTGGTGCCGGTGTCGGGCCTCGATCATCACGCGGCACCCCATGATCTTGGAATAATAGCGGTCCAGGCGTTCGATGCGTTCCAGGACCTTGGCCTCGATGGCAGGGCTGCGCTCGAGGTCGCGGAAGGTGATCTCAGGTTCGAGATTCATGCTTGTTCCTCCCTCTCTGTTTATGCCTCCCCTACCTGAAGTTTAGCTCGTCCGGCCACCGCCGGAGGCCTGCCGGGGCGGCGTCTTGCGGGGCTCAAAAGGCGCAGGATGCGAGTCGGTGAAGGCTGATCGCCACCTGCAGGTGATCAGAAAAAGCGGTCACAGGCGCGGCTGCCCTTTTTGGACATGTGTCCGCTCATAGACCTGTTGGCACTGATGGCAGCGGCGCGCGGTGGGGTAGGCCTTGAGGCGTTCGACCGAGATCGGCGTGCTGCAGTCCTCGCAGATTCCATAGGACAGGCTGGCGATGCGCAGCAGTGCCGCCTCGATGTCGCGGATCTCCTCGATATGCTGATCGATCGAAGCAAGACTCAGGTCGGCCAGCAGATCGGCGCTGCCTTCGTCCGCCACGTCGTGAACCCGGCCGGCCAGTTCCAGATACTGCTCGTTGTCGGACTGCAGCAACTCGTTGCGAATCGCTTCCAGCAGGTCTTCCCGGCGCTTTTCGAGCAGTTGCTTGAATTCCTTGATCCGGGCCGTCGTCAAACCATCAACCATGGTGCTTCTCCTTGGAATGGGGTGTTGCCTTCAGGCACACAGTAACAAGGATAGCCATACCCCATCCAACCCGCGCGAGGGGGGAAGTCCTCAGCCAGGGCGTCGGGTGCGACCGTGCAGGCGAAATCAGGACTCCGCCAGTTGCGCCAGCCAGGCATCGACCGAGATCGGGATATAGCCGGTTATTTCGAGTCGCCGGTCTTCGAACACATCCTGCCCCGGCGCGGCCGCCTGCCAGGCGGCGACGGTTTCGTCACGGTGGCGCAGCAGGGCCTGGATGTGGGGACGGAACAGGCGCAGCATGGCGGTGATCCAGCGATTGACCGGCCAGGAAGGGTAGGCGTGATCGATGGCGAAGCAGGGCAGCAGGTCGATGACGGACTCGGCCGGATACCAGGTTTCCCCGGTCACCCAGCGGTTGGTGGCGAACAGGCCTGTGGGATACCCCCAGTCGTCCATGGCGATCCCGACGAGGTGGGCGACGGCATCGCCTTCATGCGGCCAGGACTCACTCGCCTGGGGATAATCGAACGGCGGAATGCGTTCGGGCAGTTCGCCGGTGCGTATGAAGGTGTGAAAATGCCCGTGTTCGTCCCGGGCACCGCGATGGGCGTGGTAGTAATACTGGCTGTGGGTGTCGCGGTCCAGCACGTCGTCGGTCGGGTAGTGCTCCATCTCGATGAATTCGCCCTGACCGCGCAGGACTTCGCCCACCACGTTCAGCCCCGCCTTTTCCAGCACCCGGTAGCATTCACGAATCTCATACCCCGCATCGAGCATGTCAGCGCGCACTCTGCCGTCGACCGCGCGCGGGTCCGGCGGCAGCAGGGGCGGTGAAGGGGGCAGGCCGTGCCGGGATTCCGATCCGCCGGTTGATGATGATTCCTGCATCGTATGTACGGCCTCCCTTTGAAGTGAATGCCCTTACATGCCGGGTGAGCAGGGATTCTTGCTTGCGCACGGGTTTTTCGATGCGCAAGGATTTTTGCCGGCGCAGGGGTTTTTGCTTTTCTTCATGCCTTTCGAGGCGCAGGGGTTTTTCATTGCGCAGGGATTGGTCTGCGAGGACTTGCCGGGCGAGCAGGGACTGCAGGGGTTGGCGGCATAGACCGGCGTGGCGCCGACCGCGAGGCCGAGCAGACCGCCGGTCGCAAGTGCCATGGCGGCTTTTTTCGCTTTGGGGTTCTTCTTCATCGGGTGTCTCCTTTCTCTGGTGATTGATCCGTCGTTACGGGATGCACCGGATCCTCCGTCGGAACCGGGAGGCGGTATGTGATACCGCCTCCCGGTTGTCTTGTCGTCAGCTTCGTGCCGGCGTATTCACCGTACGGCTGTCCGAACGAACGCCGGTTATTTGTAGTCGTTTTTCGCGGCCTTGAGTGTTTTCTCGACCTTCATTGCGGTCATGTGAGCGGCGCTGAAGCTGTTTTCGTTCAGTCCCGTTTTGGCCTCGTGCAGGGCGGATTCCAGTTCGTTCCTGACCATGGACTGTCCCATCAGGTCGTTCAACGCGCCGTTGCCCATGCCCTTGCACGGGTCGCCAGCTTTTGCATAAAAGCCCGAACCCTGCGGTCCGACCAGGCAGTTGACCACGTGGTGCAGGTGCAGATGGACCTTGTCGGTCGATTTGACCTGCGAGGCGAATCCGGCGTGTTCGATGGCGGTGGAAATCTCCTGTTGTGCGCTTCCCGCCGCAAAGGCGGGCGTGGCCAGCAACGCACCGACCGACATGACTGTCAGGATGGATTGTTTCTTCATGACACCTATCCTCCGTTTTGCGAAGCGCCGTGGCGGCGTTTCGTGAATAGGTATGACAAACCATTCGGTCAATGAGTTCGATGGTGCCGGAAGGGGCGTTGTCTACTGTTGGGGGCAATATCCGCTGCACGGCAGGTATCGCGTCTGAGCGACGAATCCGGCTGAGCAACCGGATGAAGATGGCGCCATAAGTCCTTGTATAAAGGCATGATGCGTTGATCGAATTCAAAAACGTTCATCGAGCGTGTTGTTCGCTTTCCTTACCGGCAGTGCGTGAGAGAAACTTTTTGCCGTCATGAACGGTCATTCCGCTTAATAACCCATCGATATGAGGAATGTTCCGTCATGCACAAAACACAGGGTTACGCAGCCGAATCCACAACTTCCGGGTTGGCGCCGTTCGATTTCGAACGCCGCGAACCACGTCCGGACGATGTCTCCATCGAGATCGATTATTGCGGGGTCTGCCACACCGATATCCACTTCGTGAACAATGACTGGGGACGTACCATTTATCCCGTCGTACCCGGCCATGAAATCATCGGGCACGTCGTGGCGGTGGGCGATCAGGTGAAGCAGTTCCGGGTCGGGGACACGGTCGGCGTGGGCTGCATGGTCGATTCCTGCCGCGAATGCGAAGCCTGCCAGCAGGGCCTGGAACAATACTGTCTGAGCGGCATGGTCCCCACCTACAACGGCGAGGATATGCACGACCACGGCAGGACCTACGGCGGCTATTCCGACTCCATCGTGGTCAGCGAGCGCTTCGTCGTGCACGTGCCCGATAAGCTCGATCCCGCCGCCGCGGCGCCGCTGCTTTGCGCCGGCATTACGACCTATTCCCCGCTGCGGCACTTCGGCGTCAAGCCGGGCGACAAACTCGGCGTGGTCGGCATGGGCGGTCTGGGTCACATGGGCATCAAGTTCGCCAAGGCGATGGGCGCCGAGGTGACGCTCTTTACCCGTTCCCCCGGCAAGATCGCCGAGGCGAAAAAGCAGGGCGCCGATCATGTCGTTATCTCGACCGATGCGGGGCAGATGGAGGCGGTGGCGGGCTCGCTGGATTTCATGCTGGACACGGTGCCGGTGCAGCACGATCTCAACCCCTACCTGAACACGCTCAAGTACGACGGCACTTACATCCTGGTGGGGCTGGTCCAGCCCATCGAGCCGGCGGTGCATGCGGGTAATCTGCTGGGCAAACGCCGGGTGCTGGCCGGTTCGATGATCGGTGGCATGCCGGAGACCCAGGAGGTGCTCGATTTCTGTGCGGAACACGGCATCGCCTGCGACGTCGAGATGCTGGATATCCGCAATATCAACGAAGCCTACGAGCGCGTGAAAAAAGGCGACGTGAAATATCGCTTCGTGATCGACATGGCCACGCTCAAGCAGGCGGCGGCCTGAGCCGGCTGACGGCCGGGCTCCCCGGTCAAAACAAAAAATGCCCGGTCGATACGACCGGGCATTTCATGTGCGACAAGCAAGTGGTGGGCGGTACTAGGATCGAACTAGTGACCCCTGCCGTGTGAAGGCAGTGCTCTACCGCTGAGCTAACCGCCCGAATAGAGAGGCGGAATTCTAGTGGCCCGGGCCCTCGGGGTCAACGGGGGCGGGCAGGGCAGGAGTCAGCGGATTTCCTCTACGCTGAAGTGCTTGTCCAGGATGCGGGGCGTGATCAGGGCATAACCTTGTTGCTGCCAGTAGACCAGTTCGGCGAATGCGGAAGGGGCGATTTCGACGAAATCCTGGAAATCCTCCGGACGATAGCCGTAATCGGCTGCGGCCAGCGCACAGACGCGGAATCTCACCCCCAGTTGATGGTAGTAGCGCATGCGCTCCACGGCGTCGTGGTATTTGGGGTAGTTCTTGCGCGCCAGGGTGACGATCTCCGTGCCGTGGATGACCACGACGATGTCCATCATCTCCGGGGCCATGCCGTATGGCGCGGCCGTCAGCGGGTTCATGAGCGAGCGGATCCAGTACAGGGCGGCGTCGATCTTGCGCGGATCGTCGAAGTAGAAGTCGTAGACGACCTTGGGCGCGGCGTAGTCGGGTTCGACGATGCGGGCCGTGGCGGGCGGCTGTCCCATGGCCGCCAGTGGCATCAGCCACAGCACGGACAACAACAGTGCGGGCCGTATCATGAGTCCCCCTCCCAGATCGACGGGGCGGGCGGGCCGGTTGACCGGGCCGCCGGTCGATATATCAGGAGTATAGGCTGCCCGCTCCGGGCGCCGGTACGCTCAGTTGGTGCTCCCTGTGGCCTGGGTGGCGGGGCTGCCCCAGGGGATCACCTGACCGGTGGCGGTATCCAGGCGCACGATGCGGTCGGCATTGGTGTCGGCGACCAGCAGGCTGTGCGGGCCCAGCACCGCCAGCCCGCCCGGTTGGGCCAGGCCGTCGACGACGGTGCTGACCTGATCGGTTTTCAGGTTCAGGCGGCGGATGGCGTTGTTGAAGGTGTCGGCGATGTACAGGCTGCCGTCCAGGTAGGCGACGCCCTGGCTGTGCTGCAGCAGGGCGGTATCGGCCGCTCCGTTGCGCAGACCGAAGGCGAACAGGCCCTGGCCGATCAGGGTGTGCACCGAGCCCTTTTTGAGGTCGATGGCGCGCAGCGCCGACGCCTCGGGATCGGCCACATAGAGCGTGCCGCCGTGATAGGCCAGTCCGCTGGATTGCGCGAACGTGGCTCGTTGCAGCGGACCGTCGCTGAGCCCTTCGCGGCCGCTGCCGGCGTAGGGACCAATGCGCCGGGTCTTCAGGTTCATGCGCCAGACCTGGTGGTCGCCGGCCATGGCGATGTACAGGGTGCCGCCCACCCGGCGCAGCCCCCAGGGCGAGTTCAGGCCGACGTCGCGGGCGCTGTGTTCGCTTTCCACGCCGTAGACGCGCTCCCCGTTACCGGCCAGGGTTTGCACCGCGTAAGTCTTCAGGTCGATGCTGCGTATCAGTTGGTTGTCCGTGTCGGCGACGTAAAGCCTGTGCGGGCCGAAGGCCAGCCCCTGCGGGCTGCGAAAGCGGGCCGTGGCGGCCGGGCCGTTTTTATCGCCGGGTTTGCCGTCGCCGACGATCTTGAGCAGCTTCCCTTGCAGGCTGTAGATGAGCACCCGGTTGTGTCCGGTGTCGCTCACCGCCACCCGGTTATCGCCCACGGCCACCTTGCCGGGCTGCAGCAGTTGTCCCGGCAGCGGGGGCAGGGGCTTCAGCGGCAGGGGCGGACGGGTCAGCTCGCCGCTTTGCTTCGCCTTGTCGATCAGCTCGGCGATGGGCTGCGCCAGATCCTGATAGCTTTTTTCGCCGATAAAGGTGCCGGCGACGCGGCCCTTGGGATTCAGCATCACCAGGGTCGGCCAGGCAAAGACGTTGTAGTCCCGCCACAGGGTCATCCTGGCGTCGGTCAGCACCGGGTCGCGGATGTCGTAGCGACGCAGAAAACCTTCGATGTTGGCGCTCTGGCGCGAGGCAGCGAACTTGGGCGAGTTCACGCCGATGATCAGCAGGTCGTCGCCGAAGCGGTGCTTGAGCTGGTGCTCCACCGGAATCATGTGAATGCAGTTGATGCAGCCGGGCGTGAAGAAGTCGAGCAGTACCACGCGTCCCTTGAGGTCGGCGGCGGTGAGCGGACGGCTTACGTTGAACCACGGTGCGTCGTACGGAAACTGCGGCGTCGGGCCGGCCGCGGCGATGTGCGTGGTGCCGAGGACCAGCGCCAGGACCATGAGCGAAAACGGAATAATGTTGCGTATAAAGGGCCAACGTGTCATGAGCGGTCTCATCCGTGCTGAATGTCGGGTGTGCAGGGTCTATCTTCACATTACGCAGGGAGCGGAAGACCGGATGCAGGCCCTTTGCATGAGACAACGGCCGGCGGCCGGATATCCCTCCCGGGCGAAGCAGGACAATGAGGTGAATGCGTCATGAATGATTCCGAACGGCCCCGTATCGCGGTCAGCGCCTGCCTGTTGGGCGAGGCGGTGCGATACGACGGGACGGACAAGCGCAGTGCCGCGGTTTGCGAGAACCTGGGGGACGATTTCGACCTGGTCGGCATCTGTCCCGAGGTGGGGATCGGCCTGGGCGTGCCCCGGCCGCCCATCGAACTGGTCCTGGAACCCAACGGCGTGCGGGTGCTGGGCGTGGAGGATCGCAGCCTGGACGTGACCGAGTCGCTGCGGCGCTATGCGCGCCAGGTGCCGGGGCTGCCCGGCGAGATCGCCGGCTACGTCTTCAAGGCCCGCTCGCCGAGCTGCGCGCTGTGCGACGCGTCCCTGCACGACCACGCAGGGCAGGTACGGGGCTATCGCGCGGGGATGTATGCGGATGAGGTCGTCCGGCTGCACCCCGAACTGCCGGTGGCCGACGAGAAGGAGCTTGAAGACGACGAAGCCCGGGCGGCCTTCGAGACCCGGGTGCGCGACTACCACCAGCGCCTCAGTCGCTGAATTCGACGCCCCGCCAGAACGCGATGTGATCGCGGATATTCTCGGCCGTCGGTTGCGGGTCGGGATAAAACCACGCGGCGTCGTGATTCAGTTCGCCGTCGATCACGAGGTGGAAATAATGAGCCAACCCTTTCCAGGGGCAGAAGCTGGTGGTCTCGCTGGAGAGCAGGAACTCGGCCTTCACCGCATCCGGCGGGAAATAGAGGTTCCCCTCCACGATCTGGCAGGCATCGCTTTCCGCGATCACAACGCCTTTCCAGAGCGCCCTGGCCATTAACCGTCCGCCGCCTTGCGGGATTCCGCATAGTGGGATTCCACGTAGCGCTGCACCAGGGTCTGGAACTCCTCGGCGATGTGGTCGCCCTTGAGGGTCACGGTCTTCTCGCCGTCCTCGTACACGGGCGCGACCGGGCGTTCGCCCGTGCCCGGCAGGCTGATGCCGATGTTGGCGTGCTTGCTCTCACCCGGACCGTTGACCACGCAGCCCATCACCGCCACCGACATGTCCTCCACGCCGGGATAGCGGTTGCGCCACACCGGCATCTGGTCGCGCAGATAGGTCTGGATCTTGTCGGCCAGGTGCTGGAAGTAGTCGCTCGAGGTGCGCCCGCAGCCGGGGCAGGAGACGACCTGCGGGGTGAACGAGCGCAGTCCCATGGACTGCAGGATCTCCTGCGCCACCACGACCTCCTGGGTGCGCGCGCCGCCAGGTTCCGGCGTCAGGGAGATGCGGATGGTCTCCCCGATGCCGTCCTGCAGCAGTACGGCCAGGGCGGCGGTCGAGGCCACGATGCCCTTCACGCCCATGCCGGCCTCGGTCAGGCCCAGGTGCAGGGGATAGTCGCAGGCGCCCGCCAGGTCGCGGTATACGTGGATCAGGTCCTGCACGCCGGACAGCTTGCAGGACAGGATGATGCGGTCGTGGCCCAGGCCGAGCTCCTCGGCGCGCGCGGCGCTGGAGAGCGCCGATTCGATCAGAGCGTCGTGGGTGACCTGTTCCAGCTCCTTGGGTTCGGCCAGCTGCGCGTTCTCGTCCAGCCGGCGCGCCAGCAGGTCCTGGTCCAGCGAGCCCCAGTTGACGCCGATCCGTACCGGTTTGTCGTAGCGGCAGGCGAACTCGATCATCTGCGCGAACTGCTCGTCGCGCTTTTTGCCGCGCCCGACGTTGCCGGGGTTGATGCGGTACTTGGCCAGCGCCTCGGCGCAGGCGGGGTATTTGGCGAGCAGCTTGTGGCCGTTGAAGTGGAAGTCGCCGACCAGCGGCACGCTCACGCCCATCGCATCCAGCCGCTCGCGGATCTCGGGCACCGCGGCGGCGGCCTCTTCGGTGTTCACCGTGATGCGCACCAGCTCCGACCCGGCGCGCGCCAGTTCCGCCACCTGGATGGCCGTGCGCACGGCGTCGGCCGTATCGGTGTTGGTCATGGACTGCACCACCACGGGCGCGCCGCCGCCGACCTGGACGGGGCCGACGTGAACGGGGACGGTGTGGCGGGGGTGTGGAGCGTGCGACATGGCCGGGCTTGCGAGTCGGGTGATTGAATCCAATATTTTAACGCAACCCGGCGATTTGCGGATTGTCAAAATTCGCGCCCCGCAGCGCTGGTATAGTCAGCCCCTTTGCCGCCCAGGTCCCGTAACCGCCCATGTCCGACCCGATGACCCCCAAGCAGTGGCTCAAGACCCGCCAGGCCAGCGTCCGTCGGGAGCTGATGCTGGCGGTGGGGGTCGGGCTGTTCGGCGGCCTGCTGCTGATCGTCCAGGCCCATTACCTGGGGCGCATCGTCAACGCCGTGGTCATCGAGCGCCATGCCCTGCACAGCGTGCTGCCCTGGCTGGGCATGCTGCTGGTCGTGTTCGCGGCCCGGTTCGTGGTCGCCTGGGCGGTCGAGGAGATTGCGGCGCGCGCCGCCGTCAAGATCAAGGTCGGCCTGCGCGACGAACTCTACGGGCGCGTCACCGCGCTGGGGCCGACCCGTCTGGCCGCCGAGCGCAGCGGCGAGCTGGCCAACACCCTGGTGGACGGGGTGGAGGCCATGGATGCCTATTTCGCGCGCTACCTGCCGCAGATGTCGCTGGCGGCGCTCATCCCCCTCGCCATCCTGGCCTTCGTATTCCCCGAGGACTGGGTCTCGGGGTTGATCCTGATCATCACCGCGCCGCTGATCCCGTTCGCCATGTTCCTGATCGGCAAGGGCACCGAGGCACTGAACCAGAAACAGTGGCGCAAGCTGGCGCGCATGAGCGCCCACTTCCTGGACATGCTGCAAGGCATCACCACCCTGAAGCTGTTCAACGCCAGCCGCCACGAGGCCGAAGTGATCGCCCGCATCTCGGACGACTACCGCAAGGCCACCATGTCGGTGCTGCGTGTGGCGTTTCTTTCCTCGCTGGCGCTGGAGTTCTTCGCCACGGTCAGCATCGCCCTGGTCGCGGTGCTGATCGGTTTTCGCCTGATGTGGGGCGATATGGATTTCCAGAACGGCTTCTTCGTGCTGCTGCTGGCGCCGGAGTTCTATTTGCCGTTGCGCAACATGGGCACCTATTACCACTCGCGCATGGAGGCGATCGGCGC